>USAY01000081.1 GCA_900552755.1 uncultured Collinsella sp. | reverse complement strand
CCATACGTAGCGACCTCGCCACGCGGGATAGAAAGCAGCTCAAACCAAACCTCACGCTGAAACGCCGTGCCAATCATATGCAACGGCGGCGTAAACCGAGGCTCCTGCCCCGCAAAATAAGCATTCAGCCAAGCCCAAGAACGCTCAAGCACCGAAGATGCCGCGCCATTTGCCGGACTCACCGAAGACATCCCACCGGTACCAGAAACCGCATCGGCACCTACGACATACTCCGCATCCTCTTTGAGCAGCGTAGAGCCAAAGTGCTCCTGACCCTCAAACCAAAGCCCCGTCAAACCGCGGCCATCAGCGGCAAGCAAGATTTCGCCCAAAGGCGAAGCAAACGTCGTCGTGACCACCAGCGGCTCCTTTCAAAACTCCGCACCATAATACCGCGAATTGTGCAGACAACCTCGCAGATACGTCCGGACAGACTCGATTGTCCAAGAGAGGGCGTTTTCCCTCTCAATATCGGCCGATACCGAGTCGCAACGCCCAAAACGATGTCCGGCAAAAACGAAGGTGAATGGTTTTCCGAGAAGTGAACGAGTAAAACTAGGGCCCCGAAGCATCCGCATTTTTTGACTGCAAAACAGCAGGATTCATGCGATAAAACCGCAGGAAATGGCGGCCAAAATATGCCGATGCTTCAAGGGTCCAAAATAGGTCGTTCACTTCTCGGAAAACCATTCACCTTCGATTCGGCCCCACCCCAAAGTCCCCGCAGGCAGCAGGCGCAACGCGCCGCCGCTGCCGGCCGCGCCCCACAGTCCCCCAAGGCGGCAGGCGCGAAGCGCCGAGGCCGCCGCCGGAACCAGGGCCCGCAACAGCCACGTGCCCCCCCACATCAGCCCAGCGGCCCCAACCAACAACGGCCCCATCGCAGACCGCTCGCAGCAGCGTCACCACAGGCGGGGGCCGGGCTTAGTTTTCAGAACACTCCGCAGACCAGTGTGGCGCCTTGTCCGCGGCTCCGAAGGAGCAGGACAAGGCGCCACACATGGTCGAGGACGTTCTGAAAACTAAGCCCGGCCCCCGCCGGACAGGTCCACCGCTACTCGCAGAGCAGCTTGGCGATCTGGACGGCGTTGGTTGCCGCGCCCTTACGGATTTGGTCGCCGCAGCACCAGAAGGTGATACCGCGCGCGGCCTCGGGGTTCGAGATGTCGCGACGCACGCGGCCGACCCAAATCAGGTCCTGGTCGGACGTGTCCATCGGCATGGGGAAGCGGTCGTGTGCATCCTCGGCAGCCATATCGTCAACCAGCTTGACGCCGGGAGCGGCAGCCAGCGCAGCACGGGCCTCTTCCACCGTAATATCGCGCTCAAACTCGAGCGTAATGCTCTCGGAGTGCGAACGCAGCACGGGCACACGAACGCAGGTGCAGTTCACGCGAAGCTCGGGCAGGTGCATAATCTTGCGGCCCTCGTTTTGCAACTTCATCTCCTCGGAGGTAAAGCCTTCCTCCTTGACGCCGCCGATCTGCGGAATCAGGTTGCTCGCGAGCTGGGCGGCAAAGGCGCGCGGCTCGGGAATCTCCTCGCCGCGGCCCAGGGCGGCCAGCTGGGTCTCGAGTTCGGCCATGCCGGGAGCGCCGGCACCCGAAGCCGCCTGATACGTCGAGACGATCATGCGCTTCACGCCAGCGAGCTGGTGCAGCGGCCACGTGGGAACCAGACCGATAATGGTCGCGCAGTTGGGGTTGGCGATAAGGCCGTGATGCCACTTGATATCGTCGGCATTGATCTCGGGCACGACCAGCGGCACCTCGGGATCCATACGGAAGGCATGGCTGTTGTCGACCACGACAGCGCCGCGCTTGACGGCCTCGGGCAGCAGTTCCTTCGCGATATCGTCGCCGGCGGCTCCGAGCACAATGTCGCAGCCCTCAAAGGCCTCAGGGCAAGCCTCTTCAATCACGATCTGCTCGCCGCGGAACTCAACGGTCTTGCCCGCGGAGCGTGCACTTGCCAACAGCTTGAGCTTGCCGACCGGGAACTCCTGCTCGTTGAGGCACTCGAGCATCTGGGTGCCCACGGCTCCCGTCGCGCCCAAAATAGCAACCGTGTACTGTTTCATGCTTCCCCCTTTAAAGGTTTTGGCTTTTGCCCGCACGCCGAGCAGGCCGATTATTGTAGCCAGTGTATACAAGAACGGGGCGGACACGAAACCCGCCCCGTCGAAACGAAACCGAAACGAAACGCCCCGCCGTAGATTTTTGGCACTTGTCCCAAAAATGCACCGGGACGGCAGCTACTTGCGGAGCGCTGCCAGGGCGGGATCGACCGGTGCGGGGGCCTCCAGGTCGGAGACCTTCACAATGCCATTTTCGTCGGAGAAGGCACGATAAATGGTCTGGATCGCCAGATCGAAGTCCTTCTCCTCGACACCGATAATGATGTTGATCTCGTCGCAGCTCTGCGAAATCATACGCACGCTCACGCCCGCCTGGCCAAGCATGCCAAACAGGTGGCCAGAGATGCCGGCACGACCGCGCAGGTTACGACCGACGGTCGCGATAAGCGCCAGGCCCTCGACAACCTCAATCTCGAGCGGCTCGACCTCCTGCTGAATGTCGCCCACGAGCGAGTACAGCGAATCGTGAACGTCCTGCTCCTGCACCACGGCGCCAAAGCGGTCGACACCGGTGGGCATGTGCTCGACGGAAACGTCATAGCGCTCGAACACCGAAAGCGCGCGGCGCATAAAGCCGACGCGGGGCTTGGTACGGTCGCGAGCAACGTTGATGGCGACAAAGCCGCGCTTACCGGTCACGCCGGTAATGATGGGCTCTGCCTCGCCCTCGTCAGCCGTCTCGCTAATGATGGTGCCGGGGTCCTGCGGCGCATTGGTGTTCTTGATGACTAGCGGAATACCGGCCTCGCGCACGGGGAACACAGCCTCCTCGTGCAGGACGCTCGCGCCCATGTACGAAAGCTCTCGCAGCTCCTCGTAGGTAACGCGCGCAATGGGCTGAGCCTCGGGAACAATACGCGGGTCGGCAGAATAGAAGCCCGAGACGTCGGTCCAGTTCTCGTACAGGTCGGCACCCAGGCACTTAGCCAGAATCGAGCCGGAAATATCGCCGCCGCCACGGTCGAGCAGCTTGATCTGGCCCTCACGCGTCGCGCCGTAGAAACCGGGCATAACAAAGCCGCCCTGCTGACCGTACTCCTGCACCAGCTCGGAGGTACGATTCATGCTGAGCGTACCGTCGTGATGGAACGCCACAACCGTCGCGGCGTCCAGGAACGGCAGGCCCAGGTACTCGGCCATCAGGCGAGCGGTAAAGTACTCGCCGCGGCTCACGAGCTCCTCGGTAGAGTAGCCGCCCGAGCGGGCGCGCTCGGCAAAGGCCGCGAACTCCTCGCGGATGGGATAGGTGAGCTCCAGCTCGTCAGCGATATCAAAATAGCGCTGGCCAATGTCCTCGAGCAGTTCCTCGCACGACACGTGATACTTAACGTGCGCGTTAACCAGGTAGAGCAGGTCGGTCACCTTGGTGTCGCCCTTAAAGCGGCGGCCGCAGGCGGAAACCACCACAAAACGGCGGGCAGGGTCGGCGTCGACGATGGCCTTGATCTTTTTGAAGTGTTCGGCGTCGGCGACCGACGAGCCGCCAAACTTGGCAATCTTAATCATGGGCTGGAGGTTACCTTTCTAAAAAGCCTCTGCGAACCTATTTTGCGCGCTCTGATACCATGGTTTCACCGATTGGGACCAAGGCATCCGAGGAGCAGTGTTATATGGGAACTTATCATAGTACACGAGGACGCACTTTATCGTGCTCAAGTAAGGTGGCAATCCGTACCGGCATCGCTCCCGACGGGGGTTTGTTTGTCTCGGACGAGCTCGGCACCCAGCAGGTCGATATCAGCTCGCTTGCAGATAAATCGTACTTTGAAATCGCTCAAGATGTGTTGGGAATGTTACTGAATGATTACACGGCCGAAGAAATTTCGGCGTGTGTCGACGAGGCATACCGCGGCACGTTCGCGAGTGAAGAGGTTACGCCGCTCGTCAAACTCGACGCTGCGCCGGGCGCTGACGCCCCTCAGACCTATGTGATGGAGCTCTTTGGCGGTCCCACGAGCGCCTTCAAGGACGTCGCCCTGCAGATGCTCCCCCGCCTCATGGCCCGCACTTCCGCCAAGGACGGCGGCGCTGAGCGCATCATGATCGTCACCGCCACGTCGGGCGACACCGGCAAGGCCGCGCTCGCCGGTTTTGCCGACGCTCCGGGCACGGGCATCACCGTCTTTTATCCCGAGGGCAAGGTCAGCCGCGTCCAGAACCTGCAGATGTCCACGCAGGAGGGCGACAACGTCGCCGTCTGCGGTATCCGCGGCAACTTTGACGACGCCCAGAGCGCCGTCAAGCGCATCTTTGCCGATAAGGAGCTTGCCGAGCGTCTGGAGGCCGCCGGCACGGTGCTTTCGAGCGCCAACTCCATCAACGTCGGCCGCCTGGTACCGCAGGTCGTCTACTACTTTGCCGCCTATGCGCAGCTGCTGCGCGCCGGCGCCATCGAGGCCGGCGACGCCGTGGAGTTCTGCGTACCGACCGGCAACTTTGGCGATATCTTGGCCGGCTACTACGCCAAGCGCATGGGTCTGCCCGTCGCCAAGCTCGTCGTGGCGAGCGACAAGAACAACGTGCTTGCCGACTTCCTGACCACCGGCGTTTACGACCGTAACCGCCCGTTCTTCACGACCATCTCGCCGTCGATGGACATCCTCATCAGCTCCAACCTCGAGCGCATGCTCTACTTCCTGTCCGATGGCGACTGCGAACTCGTTGCCGGCCTTATGGAGCAGCTGGCACAGACTGGTCGCTACGAGGTTCCCGCCGACCTGCTGGCAAAGATTCAGAGCGTCTTTGGCTGCGGTTGGGCCAGCGAGGACGAGGTCCGTGCTGCCATCAAGAGTTGCTGGGATGCGAACGGCTACGTGATCGATCCGCATACTGCTTGCGGCTATCACGTCTTTGAGCAGGTCGCTCCCGCCGAGGGTGCCAAGGCCCGCGTGCTGCTTTCGACCGCCAGCCCCTACAAGTTCCCGCGCGCCTGCTGCGACGCCCTGGGCCTCGACGTTCCCGAGGATGATTTTGAGGCTATGCGTGTGCTCGAGCAGGCCACCAACACGGTCGCCCCGACCCAGCTCGCCGAACTCGAATCCAAGCCCGTCCGTTTCGAAGACGTCTGCGACGTCGATGAGATGGCAAGCTACGTCGAGTCCGCAGCAAAACGAATGAGCACCAACTAGATCCCTTATTAAGCGCCGGCGAAAGCCGGCGCACCTTCTTTCATCAGATAACCCCCGGGATGATGACGAACGCGCACAGCGTGCCTGGCTGTTTAGTTCGTCGCGAGTTCCGCACGCAAAGGAAAGCACTTAATGTGCTTTCCGTCTTGCGCAGGACTGCCCGAGCAGCGAACTAAACAGCCAGGCACGCCAGGAGGACTCACATGATCAAAATCACCGTCCCAGCAACGAGCGCCAACTTGGGCATCGGCTACGATACCCTCGGCATGGCCGTCAGCCTCTACTCGCACTTCACCTTCGAGCGCGCCGACAAGCTCACCATCACGGGCTGCCCCGAGGAGTTCCAAAACGAGAATAACCTGGTCTACGTGAGCTTTGTGGATGCACTGGCCGCATGGGGCGAGTCGGCTTTCCCCGTTGCCATCGACATTCAAACTGATGTGCCCGTCGCCCGCGGCCTGGGTTCCAGCTCCACCTGCGTCGTCGCTGGCATTATGGCGGCCGCCGCGCTGACGGGCCACACCGTCGACCGTGCCGAGCTCGTCCGCATTGCCACCGAGGTCGAGGGCCATCCCGATAACGTCGCCCCCGCCATCCTGGGCGGCGCCGTCTGCTCCTTTACGCCGACCGATTCACTCCCCCAGTGCCTGCGCTACGAGGTGAGTGATCGCTTGCGTTTTATTACCGTGATTCCGCCCTACGAGGTGCATACGAGCGAGGCGCGCAAGGTTGTGCCGCAAGAGATTCCACTCTCCACCGCCGTATGGCAAATGGGCCGCATCGCCGGCATGACGCGCGGCCTGGAGACCGGCGACCTGAACCTGATTGCCGCCGCCAACGACGACCGTATCCAGGAGCCCTATCGCCGCCGCCTCATCCCCGACTACAACGCCGTGCGCGACACCTGCCTTAACGGAGGCGCCAAGACCATCTGGATCAGTGGCTCCGGCTCGACCCTCATGGCCGTGACTGACGACACCATCGTGGCAAAGTTCCTGCAGGTCAAGCTGCGTGAGCAGTTCCCCAAGTGTGACACGCATATTCTGACGTGCGACACGGAAGGCGCCCAGATCGAATACCTGTAGTCGCCGTCCCGTATACTCGCCGGGGAGGCCAGGGGGCTTTGCCCCCAAATCGTCCTCGGACATGGCAGGACCCCCGCTGCGCACTTCGTGCGGCGGGGGTCCTGCCGTCCTGCGGAAAGATTTGGGGGCAAAGCCCCCTGGCCTCCCCTATGTTAACTTCGCCGGCGGCGGCTACAGGGACCTACGCTCTGGAAAGTCGCCGGGCTGATAGTTTGGCTTTTTATTGGTAGGGGCTCTTGCTAGGCTGGAGCACTTCCTAGAGGCGGGCATCGGCTGCGTGCCTGGTTTAGGCGGCGCTGGTTTCTTTGTATTCGAAGACTGGCTCTAGGAGGTCTTCGATGTTGCAGTGTAGGGCTTTTGCTATATCCCTTACGGTTGTTACCGAGGCTTCGTTGATGTTTCTCTGGCGTTGTTCGTACATTTGGATTGAGCGGAGGGACACGCCCGATTCGTATGCCAGGTCTTGTTGGGTTTTCTTAAGCTTCTTTCTTGCTAACGCAAGTTTGGTTTGCCTGGACGCTTTTTTCGCCATATCGCAGACGAGGCGAGCCACGCGTTCCTCCGAGGCTTCATGCCAGGGATAGTACAGACTGCGCAGTGCGTCAAACGGAACGACATGCAGCAGGTCTTCGAAAGACTCCCCTAAACGCCACTGCAGATATGCCAGTATCCAGCCTGTCCAATACTCTGGCGTCTTCTCAAAACGATAGGTGCGATCCGGTATAGACCCGCTCTGATAGCCGGACCTTTCAGCGATAAGCGCGAACAGCTCAACGCCCGATTTTCCCGATACGACCCATGCGTTGCCGCGTTCGAACTCGCGAGCTACGCCGCTCAGGCAAAAGAGTTCAGCAACTTCCGATCCTTCTGCTCCATAATCGTTAACGGCATAGTCAAAGCAGTCGCCGAGATTGTTCATTGCATCCTCGAGATAGTAGACGGGGTATGTTCTACTCGGCCCACAATCCGTTAACTCTTGGATCATTTAAATCAACCCTCCCTGCCATTAAATCCCTAATGTAGACACCCTCAGAGTCGAATCCATTCACAGTTTCCAAGTACTTGCGCCGCGCGTTCTGCTCTCGCTTAAAGCGCTTGGGATAATACTCAGATCCCAACGCCTGCTTCCATTCGCAGAATCTGATTGCTGAGAACGCACGCTCACTCATAAGCGCATATTGAATGCCCAAATCCCCCAAAAACATAATGCGCTGCAATTGCCTGAGCGAAATCATGCCGTTGACAAACTGTCTTGCAAACGAGAAATAGGAATCGTCGGCGCGATAGCCTCGAATAACGTCATAGGGAGAAATATCAATCAGGCAGTTATCCAGCAGATAACGAAGTCCTTCGCGCGCTAGCGGTGTCGAAACATTGAACTCCCTATTGTTAGCCAAAATCGCAAGCCAATTGAGGATTGAAAACTCCCCGGACTCCAAATCCAAGACCGCGAGACCATCAATATCGAGCTCATATCGATTCGCGATACCATCGGACTCGGTCCGACATGCCCACTCCATTGCCATTTCCTCATGTGGCGTGCAATAAAACCCACACCCATAGTCATTGAATTGTCTGCATTTATCCAACGACGGATGCTCGACAACAACCTCCGACCCGTGCCAAAGCTCCATATCGACCTCCAAACAAAAATATCACCCCAGTGATAGTGTAGCAATAACTATCACTGGGGTGATATAGATAGATGCAAACTATTGCCTGCCACGAGCCTTTATTAGAGGCAAGCCTCGGCGATGCGCTTTTTGAGTTCGTCGATGCCGGTGCCGGTTTGGGAGCTTGTGATGATCACGTTCTCGGCCGGGACGTTGAGCTGCTTTTTGATGGCTGCTGCCTGGCGGGCCTGCTGGGTGCGGCTGAGCTTGTCGGCCTTGGTGAGGCAGACGATAAAGTTGAACTCGTTGCCCTGCAGGTAGTCGATCATGTCATGGTCGAGCTTACTGGGGTCGTGGCGAATATCCACCAGCGATACAACCAGGTTAAAGCTGCGCTCCGAGTCGAAGAAGTCGCCGATAAGTTCTGCCCAGCGGTCGCGCTCGGCCTTGGAACGGCGAGCGAAACCGTAGCCCGGCAGGTCGACGAAGTGCACGTCGTCAGCCTCAAAGAAGTTGATGTTGCTCGTCTTGCCCGGTGTGCTCGAAACCTTGACGAGGTTTTTGCGGCCAAAAAGCTTGTTCATGATGGAGGACTTGCCCACGTTGGAGCGGCCCACAAAGCTCACCTCGGGACAGGTGGACTCGGGGATCTGCGAAACCTTGCCATAGCTGGCGACGAACTTGGCAAGCTGGTAGTTAATGGAATCGGCCATGGACACTCCTTGGTCGTAGGTT
>USAY01000080.1 GCA_900552755.1 uncultured Collinsella sp. | reverse complement strand
GCCACGTTGGCGCGGTTGGGGCACACGTCGCAGCAGACCTCGCACACCGAGCCGCAGCCCAGGCAGCGGGTCTTGGTGCAGTTGCGCTTGTCGCGGCACAGCGACCCCTTGCGCTCGTAGCAGGTGTCCTCGCGGCCGGCCTGCTCGTTGCAGTCGGCGTACTTGTTAAAGTCCACGCCGGCGATGGCACGGGCGACCTCGGCGGCATCGGCGATAGCCTCAACCACGGTGGCAGGGCCGCGACGGCAGTCGCCCGCAGCCCAGACGCCCTCGACGCCGGTGGAGGTGGCGGCAAGGCGGCCGCGACGGTCGTGCTCGACGCCCGCGGCGTCGTACAGGCTGGCATCGATGCCCTCGCCCACGGCGCAGATCACCGTGGTGGCGGGAAGCTCAACAGTCTCGCCCGTGGCGACGGGGCTGCGGCGGCCGCTTGCATCCGGCTCGCAAAGCTCCATAACATCGCAGGTCAGCACGGCGCCGTTGAGTGCCTTAGGTGCCAGCAGCTCGCAGAACTCAACGCCGTCGGCAAGAGCAAGATCGAGCTCTTCCTCATCGGCGGGCATCTGCTTCTTGGTGCGGCGGTAGACCAGGCGCACGTTCTTCACGCCGGCCAGGCGCTTGGCCACGCGGGCCGCGTCCATGGCGGTGTTGCCGGCGCCAATGACCACGACGTCCTCGCCCAGCTCGAGCTTCTCGCCCTTCTTGGCGGCCTCGAGGAACTCCAGCACGTCGAGCTCGGCGCCCTCGCCCAGGCCCGCAGAGCCGGGCATCCAGGCACCGGTGGCCACGACCACGTCGGTAAAGCCCTGGTCCTTGAGCTCGTCAATGGAATCAACGCGAGCGTTGAGCTGCACCTTGGCGCCAAAGGCTAGGCAGAGCTCGGCATCGTGGGAGATATCGTCGCTCGCGATACGGAACTCGGGAATCACGTGACGGACCACGCCGCCGAGAGAGTCGCGGGCCTCGAAGATGGTGACGGGCACGCCGGCACGCGTCAGGAAGAACGCCGTCGCCAGGCCGGCCGGGCCGCCGCCGATAACGGCAACGTTGCGCTCGCCGTCGTTGGCGATGGCCTGGGCGCGCAGCTTGGGCAGCACGGCGGTCATGGCCTCGCGGGCGGCCTTGAGCTTGCTGGCGCGAATCTGGGCGCCCTCGGGCTCGTAGAACGCGCGCTCGCAGGCACGGCCGCAGGGATGCGGGCAGATGGTGCCGGTAATGAACGGCAGGGCGTTGCGCTCGATGATGATGTTGAGTGCGTCCTCGTAGCGGCCCTCGTCAACGGCCGCCAGGTAGGCGGGAATATCCTGCTGGATGGGGCAGCTCGTGCGGCACGGCGTGGTAAAGCAGTCGGAAAGCGGGCTCTTGCCGGCGACCTTACGGTCGGGCAGCGGGCGCAGCGGCTTCTTGTAGAGCGGGTTGGTGAGTGAGTCGGTCTGGATCGCAGTCACGGCCTCGAGAGAGACGCCCGCGAACGGCTTGCCATCCAGGTCGGTAAACTCGCCGGCCATCTGGCTAAAGCGCTCGTAGCCACCAGGCTTGAGCACGTCGGTCGCCAGGGTAACGGGCCAAATGCCGGCATCGTACAGGGCGCGGATGTTGTAGACCGTTGCACCGCCGGAGTAGCTGATGCGCAGCTTGCCATCGAACTGCTCGGTAATGCGACGGGCGGCCTCGATGGTCAGCGAGAACAGCGAACGGCCCGACATGTACATCTCGGTGGAGGGCAGCTCGTTCCTCGTCACGTCGACGGGGAACGTGTTGGTCAGCTTGACGCCAAACTCCAGGCCGCGCTCGGCGCACAGGGCGATCAGGCGCTCGAACATAGGCACGGCATCGGCCCACTGCAGGTCCTCGCGGAAGTGCGTGTCATCGAAGACGATGTAGTCAAAGCCCAGCTCGTTGAGGCGCTGACGTGCAAACTCATAGCCCAGCAGCGTGGGGTTGCACTTGATGTAGGTGTTGAGGCCCTTCTCGGTGATCAGATAGGTCGCGATACGCTCGATCTCCGCCGGCGGGCAGCCATGCAGCGTGGACTCGGTAATGGAGTTGGAGACGCGCGCCGGGATGGACTCGACAAACGCGGCATCGACATGCTCAAACTTGTCCAGGTTGGCGAGCGCCCATGCGCGGCACTCGTTCCAGGCGTCGGAGCCGCTGGCGTCCTTCATGCCCTCGATGTAGGCGTCGACCTTGGGGCTCTTGATGCCCTCGAGGTCATAGCCCACGGACATATTGAAGACAAAGCCGTCCGGGCTACCTAGGCCGTACTCGCGAGCGATGAGGTGGCAGGCGAACCATGCCTTCACGTATTCGGCAAAAGCCTGCGAAACCTCGAGCTCGGTCGACCACTCGCAGTTGTAGCACTCGTCCTGCGCCACGATGCAGGGCTTGTTCACACACTTGGAGAGCTCCTCGCCGTCCATAACCTGAACGGTCTTGAGCTCAAAGAAGCGGGAACCGGCCACGTAGGATGCCACGATGTTTTGGGCAAGCTGCGTATTGGGGCCGGCGGCCGGGCCAAACGGAGTCTCGATGCGCTCGTCAAAAATGGGAAGCGCGCCCTCCTGGTTGGTCGTAACCATCTTGCGCACGCCAAAGACGGCGCCCTGAGTCTTGTGCTCCTCGATGATCCAGTTCATCAGCTGCGAAAACGGGATCGGCCTCATGATGTCGCTCATAATGAGCTCCTCTCTGTAACGCCCGGCGAGACCGCGCGGCGGGCGCAAATACGGTGTAGCGCTAGCACAGCGCCGGCGACCCCGCGGAGGCCGCCTATACGCGCGTCGGATGCGGCGAAACATCCGACGCACGCGAATCTACTTGTGAATTAGTAGGCGCGATCGTTGAGCGTGCTCCAGAGCTTCTTGGACTCAGCCATGGTCCACGCGTTGATCTTGTCCTCATCGATACCGACAAACTCGCGATCCTTGTACAGGACGCGGCCGTTGATGATGGTGGTGCGGCAGTTTTTGCCCATCATGCCAAAGAGCATGTGGCCGTCGATGTTCTCCTCGCTCAGCGGCGTAAAGGGCTTGTAGTCCATTACGATGACGTCGGCGGCAGCGCCGGGCTCAAGCACACCGAGCTTGCGATCGAAGTACTTGCTCGCCATCTTGGCGTTGTTCTCGAACAGCATCGTCATGGCCTCGCACCAGCCCACGTTGGGCATAGCGGCGTTGTGGCGCTGAATGATCAGGAAAACCTTGAGGCTCTCGAGCATATCGTGGGTGTAGGCGTCGGTGCCCATGCACACGGGGATGCCGCGGCGGAAGAACTCGAGCACGGGGGCGCAGCCCACGGCGTTTCCCATATTGGATTCGGGGTTGTTGACGAGCCAGGTGCCGGACTCCTTGACGATATCCATCTCGGCGGGCGTCACATGGATGCAGTGGCCGAGCATGGTGTCGGGACCGAGCAGGTTGTGCTGCAGCAGGCGCTCGACGGGGCTGATGCCGCCGCGGTTGAGGCGGGAGTCCCACACGTCATTCATGCCCTCGCACACGTGGATGTGGAAACCGGTCAGGCCGTTGTTGGCCTCGGCCATCTTATCCATGGTCTCGTCCGACAGCGTAAAGGTGGCGTGACCGCCAAACATTGCGGCGATCATGTGGTTGTCGTTATCGCGACGCTCCTTGGCGGCCCACTGGGCAAACTCGGCGTTCTCGGCAATGGCCTGGTCACATTTTTCCTGACCGCGGCGGTCGGAGACCTCGTAGCACAGGCACGAACGCATGCCCAGCTCCTGAGCGGCGTCCTTAATGGTAAAGAGGCTGCCCGGAATCTCGCAGAAGCTCGCGTGGTGATCGAAAATCGTGGTAACGCCATCGCGGATGGAATCCAGAATCGTGGCATAGGCGCTGGCCTTGGTGCCGTCGAGCGTCAGGTTGTCGTCAATCTTCCACCACTGCTGCTCAAGATTCTCCAGGAAGTTGGTGGGGTTGCAGCCCTTAATGGCAAGGCCGCGGGCCAGACCCGAGTAGATGTGGGTATGGCAGTTGATAAGTCCGGGCATGATGAGGTTGCCCTGGGCGTCGACGTACTCGGCATCCGGGTACTTGGCCTTGAGCTCGCGCTCGGGGCCCACTTCGACAATCGTATCTCCGTCAATGGCGACCGCACCGTTGGGAATGAACGGAGTCTGAGCGTTGCGGGTAAAGACGGAACCGTTAGCGACCAGAAGCATAAATGCTCCCTTCAACATCAGAGGCGGGGTTTGACACCTCTGACATGGCGGAAGTGCGAAGCGCCGGCCTACACCGGAAACGGGCCCTCTCCCGTCAACGCTTCACCAAAGGGACAAGCCCTTTGAAGTGCGGCTTGGCGCCGCATGGCGCCGGCGGACGAGGCGATGCGTCCGCCGGCGAATAGCACCGAATTGGTTACTTCTTGCTCTCGGGCAGGACCAGATTCACAGCGGCATCCTTGGCGGCATCGATGTGCTGAGCCACGACCGGCGTCTGCGGAAGGATCAGGTTGAGCACGATGGCCATGATGGCGGTGGGGGTCACGGCGTTGGAGCCGATGACGGTGGACACCCAGGTAGGCATACCCTCGCCGGCAAGGCAACCGCTGGCCATCCAGATACCCAGGCCAAAGACGACGGAGGTACCGACGATGGTGGTGGTGCGCTGCGTGAGGCCCTCGCGGGTGAACATGCGCACGCCGTTCATGGTGATGGTGCCAAAGACGCCGACGGTCGCGCCGCCGATGACGGGCTGCGGGATAGCGGAAAGGATGGCAGAGAGCTGCGGGAACAGACCGGCGATGGCAAAGACGGCCGCGATGATCACAAAGACCCACTTGTTGACGACCTTGTTGGAGCAGATGATGCCCACGTTCTGGCCAAGGGCGCTGGTGGGAAGACCGCCCAGCAGGCCGCCGACCATAGAGGTGAGGCCCTGAGACACGATAGCGCCGGAGAGCTCGCGCTCGGTGGGCATACGGTCGATGGAACCAAGGCAGGCAGCGGAGACGTCGCCGATAACCTGGATGGCAACCATGGGGAACACGACGGCGAGGGTAATGCAGACCTCGGGATCAAACTCGAGCGCGTAGGGCATGAGCTTGGGAAGAGCGAAGACCTGAGCGGTGGCGACGCTGGAGAAGTCGATCATGCCAAAGGGGATGGAGACGATCATGCCAACGATCATGCCAAAGAACACGGAGCCCAGCTTGAGCGTGCCCTTGCCAAAGTTGGCGAGCGCAAAGACCACGGCGAAGGTGATAAGAGCGACGCACCAGGCCTGCGGGGTGCCCCACAGCGGCGTACCCATACCGCCGGCCATATACTTGACGGCCGTAGGATACAGCGAAACGCCGATGGAGAAGATAACCGTACCGGTCACGACGGGCGGGAACAGCCACTTGATCTTGCTGTAGGCCAGACCAAAGAGGACCGCGACGGCGCCGCCGACGATCTCGCCGCCCAGCAACGCACCAAAGCTAAAGCCCGAGGCACCCATGGCCTGCAGGGCCGGCAGGAACGCGAACGAAACGCCCATGACGATGGGCAGGCCGCCGCCGATGCGACGGAAGGGAGCGAAGGCCTGAAGGGCCGTGTCGATTGCCGAAAGAATGAGCGCGACCTGGATGATGTCGGTGCTCTGCTGGCTATTAAAGCCGTAGACGCCGGCCATGATGACAGCCGGGGTGATAATACCGGCAAACGAAGCCAGTACGTGCTGAAGGGCACACGGGATCATTTCCTTAACGGGCGGCATGCCTTCGCGAGTGAACAGGGCTTCAGTGCCGTTCGTAACCGTCTCCTGGGTCATTTGACCACCAATCCTCGAAATAGTTGTTTTCGCATCTAACGCTCTATTGTGACGCAGTGCGGGGTTGAGGTTGTGCCTTCGTTGCATATCGTATTAAAGATGATTCTCATTCTCAATAATAATTTTTTGTTATCAGACTATTCTTCAGCTGAGATAACGCATTTCCGCAGGTCAGGAATGTGTCTGTTCAAAATAACATCTAACTTTTCTTTTGGTCGACCGTTTACCGCTAAATTCCTACCGTTCGTCTGTATTACGCAATGTACCTGCGGATATACGAGATGATGAGCAGCGTGTTACCATGATAAAAAATTGTTATGAACACTTCGATAGAACCCAAAGGAGTTGCCCGTGAACGAGACCGTACGTCGCTTTTTGCCGATGGTCGATTTCCTGGAGCAGGTACTCGGTAAGAACAGCGAAATCGTGCTGCACGATTTCTCGGATCCCGACCACGCCATCATCGATATCCGCAACGGTATCGTGAGCGGCCGCAAGGTCGGCGGTCCCGCCACCGATCTGGCGCTCAAGATTATGCACGACCCCAAGTATCGCGACCTGCCGTTTATTACGGGCTATGAGGGGCGCGGTGCCGGTGGCAAGACGTTGGAGTCCGCGACGTTCTTTATCCGCGAGAATGACGAAATCGTCGGTATGCTCTGCGTCAACACCGACCTCTCGACCGTGCGCTCCATCAACGCCATGGCACAGCAGCTCATGGCCTGCTTCGACGCGGCGCCGACGCGCACGGAGCCCGCGTCTATCGAGGTCGAAAGCCTTTCGGAGTCCACACAGGAGCTCATCGACCGCAGCATTGCCGAGTTGCTGAGCGCGCGCGGGCTGGATGTAGCATCGCTTGGTCAAAGCGACCGCGTGGACGTCATTCGCCACCTCAACGGCAACGGGGTGTTCATGCTCAAGGGTGCCGTGGCCTGCGCCGCCACCGCGCTGGGCATCTCGGAGCCCAGCGTCTACCGCTACCTGCAAAAAGTTCGCAAGGAGGGCTAACGAGCAAAATGGAGCGCGGCTCCACAAGCGATCCGTCACTTAACAAAAGACCCTGCAGCTCGCACGCGCTGCAGGGTCTTTTTGCATGTCATGTTTAGTTGTTGCCAACGCCTTAGAGAGCGGCGACGACCTCGATCTCGACCAGACCGCCAGCCGGAAGGGCGGCAACCTGGAAAGCGCTGCGCGCGGGGAACGGGGCCTCGAACTTGGAGGCGTAGATCTCGTTCACGGCAGCGAAGTCGGCAATGTCGGCCAGGTAGACCGTGGTCTTGACGACATCGGCAAACGTAGCGCCGGCGGCAGTCAGCAGGGCCTCGACGTTAGCAAGGGACTGCTTGGCCTGGGCCTCGACGCCCTCGGGCATCTTGCCAGTTGTGGGGTCGATGCCCAGCTGGCCGGACAGGAACACCATGTTGCCGGTCTGGATACCGGGGGAATACGGTCCGATGGCTGCGGGTGCGTTATCGGAAGACACGACGGTCTTGCTCATGTTTTTCTCCTTACGATCAGATAGAGAGCGTGAGCGCGGCGTTCGCACCGGGAGGCACAATTCGGTCTGAACACCGCGCTTGATTTGGGATAGTACTCAAGGTTTCTGTTTGATGCAAGAATATTATCAGCTGGAGAGAATATTTTATCGCCCAACGGCGCCCGTTGGCAGCTGAACGGTTCTCCACGGGGTCAGCCAGCCTAAGCTGCTGAAGACTTTATCCCGCTTGGAGCACGGGCATCGCCTGCCGCAACGGCACCACTATACTTTTGAATATCTGAGCATTTTGAAAGGCAGGATATGACCGCAACCGCCAGTCGAACCACCAACCGCAGACCCGAGCTTTTGGCGCCCGCCGGAGGGCCCGAGCCCTTTGCCGCCGCGCTCGCTGCCGGGGCAGACGCCATCTACTGCGGCATGGGCAGCTTCAACGCCCGCCGCAAGGCAACCAACTTTACCGACGAGGCCTTTGAGCAAGCCTGCCGCGCCGCGCATCTAGCCGGGTCGCGCGTCTACGTCACGGTAAACATCGTCATCAAGCAGTCTGAGATGGGCGATGCGCTGCAACTCATCCATCGCTGCTCCACGCTGGGCGCCGACGCCTTCATTATCCAGGACTGGGGTCTGTTCTTTGAGGTCAAGCGCACCATGCCCGGCATCGAGACACACATCTCGACCCAGGCGAACATCCACGACGACCGCGGAACCCTTTGGTGCCGTGAGCAGGGCGCCGACCGCGTGACTCTCTCGCGCGAGCTCTCCATCGACGAGATCGCCGCCATTCACAACGCCGCGCCCGATGTGGACCTTGAGGTCTTTAGCCACGGTGCCATCTGCTTTTGCTACTCGGGTCTGTGCCTGCTGTCGAGCTTTGCCATGGCTGGCCGCTCGGCCAACCGCGGCATGTGCGCCCAGCCCTGCCGCCTACCCTACAAGCTAATTGACGAGAACGGCCGCTCGCTCTCCCCTGCCGGACGCGAGCGCGCGCTGTGCCCGCGCGACACCAACACTTCGCAGCTTGTTCGCCGTCTGTATGACGCCGGCGCCGCATCGCTCAAGCTCGAGGGCCGCATGAAGGCCCCCGATTACGTGTATTCCATCGTCGACGTGTATCGTCATCAGATTGATGACATGCTGGCCGATGTTTCGACCTCTAAGGATGAGGATGCGGCCCGCCAGCGACAGCTCAAGCGCTGCTTTAACCGCGACTTTACGCACGCCTACCAAGACGGTACCTCGGGTGACGAGATGATGAGCTACGAGCGCTCCAACAACCGCGGCCAGATCGTGGGCACGGTGCTGGGCAGCCGCCCGGCCAACCGCGATGTGCGCGGCCTCAAGCCCGACGACCGCCGTCGGCGCGCCGCCATCGCCCGCATTGAGTTGTTTGAGCCCGTGGGCAAGGGCGACCTGCTGGAGCTTCGCCACGATAACGAGTTTGACCAGTTCCTGACCACCATTGCCGCCGATGATGCCGC
>USAY01000079.1 GCA_900552755.1 uncultured Collinsella sp. | reverse complement strand
GGGTCAGCCCGTGGGAGGCCAGGGCGCCGCTGACCGGTGGACGGCACCGAGCCGTACGCTTGAACTTAGAAGGGGGAGGCCTCGCGGCCTCCCCCTTTTTTGCGTTTATGGGGCGTAAATGACTCAATTACACCAGACGATCTTATCGTTTTTGGTATTGAGCCCTTATTTAAAGAAGATAAATCTAATAACAAGGGCAACTGCTATGGCCACAATGATCAAAAGCAGGATTGTCAGTCGATGCTGCTTGCGTCTTTTACTTGACGAAACGAAGATTGATTTTCCCTGTTTTGGCGTTTCGAGATAGCGAGCCGAATGCGTCAAGGTTTGCTTGGGTCGAGAACCTCTTTGTTGATGAGCGGCTGATGCTTTCAGTGGCTCATCACTAGCTGCGCTGTTTTTAGATAATGGTGCGTCTTTTAGATATACAGGGTCTCCCGAGGCGACGCCCATATGTTTACGTCCCGTTTGGGCATCCTCGAGTGTTTGATATCGATTTCTCGTCACATACTCGGGCTCCGGATCATTAATGGGCTCTTGCGAGATGTGGGGGCGATGGAACCGTGGCGGCTGCGTGGAAGTTTCTTCCCCCTGCGTCTGCATAAACATTTTGTTCTGGTTTTGGTCGTCCATGATGCCCTTTAGCTCGTTACCAACAACGTGTACGCGCTCATTGTAAGCCCCTTGTTATTTGTAGCTGCGAACATACTCGTTATTTAAGCTCTGGTTCAAAGAACCTTAACCTTACTAAAACCTGAGTCAATCACACTTAGATATGCTTATAGTACTTGACTCAAAAAACTTTATAGTCAATGTATATATAAGCACTGTGTGGGCATATATATGAGCGTCAAAAGAAGTCCCAGTCACCTAGAAGATGGCTCGGCAGTCCTAAAAGGAGTGGTAAACATGGCAAGCATGGTTCCTTATCGTTCGGTTTTTGGCGTTCGTCCTTCTGCTAGCTCGCTGTTCGATCTGTTTGATGATATGACCGACCTTGCAAACAACTCGATTGCTTCCAAGGCGTTTCCCGTTGACGTTGAGGATAAGGGCGACGGCTATGAGGTCAAGGCTTATCTGACCGGCGTCGCCAAGGACGATATCGATGTCGAGCTTAACGAGGGCCGTCTGTCCATTAGCGTGAATGTCGAGGAAGACGAGGAGAACGAGGGCAAGAACTTCCTGCAGAAGGAGTTCAGCTCGTACAGCGCGACGCGTGGCGTGTATCTAAAGGACGCTTCGAGCGAGGGCCTCTCGGCTAAGTACGCTGACGGCATCCTGACCGTTACGGTCCCCAAGATCGTCGAGAAGAAGAACGTTACGAAGATCTCCATCGACTAACTTCGTTGGTGTTCTGCGCTATTAAAAGACAGCAAAAGGGGCTGGGAAGCGATTCTCGGCCCCTTTTGCTGTCTAGGACAGTCTATTGAATGGTTACTGGCCGATGCTGGCTTGCGGGGCGTATCGAGAGTTTTCGCGATCCTTGGAGAAGGGTTGCGGAGCTGCCGACCTCGTCATCCAGGGTTGCGGTCAGAGCTTTGGCATAGCTTTTGACGGTAAGGCTCGGACGATTGTTATCTTGGCTGATATGCATGGCAATGAGCTGTTCGGTGCGTTCGGTAACAAGTTCGCGCGCGGCTTCGGCGGCTTGGCCATTGGAGAGGTGTCCCCTTGCAGACAGGATGCGCTCCTGAAGAAAGCGGGGATATTCTCCCTCGCGCAGCATGGTCACATCGTGGTTGCTTTCGAGTGCGAGGACTCGACAATCTTCGAGGGTGTTCATGGCTTGGCTCGATAGCTCTCCGGTGTCGGTGGCAAAACCGATGGAATCATCGAGGGTGTCGAATCGATAGCCGACTGGATTGATGACATCGTGTGACGTTGAGTAGGTTTGCACGTGGATGCCGGCAATGGATAGGGTGTCACCGGGATCGAATTCCTCGACAGGCAGATGCGAAAGATTTTCTTTGCTCGAAAGAGTGCCCCTGCTGGCAAAGAGGGGGCCGTGCCAGTGCTTGCACCAGACATCGAGGCCCTTGATGTGATCGCTATGCTCATGAGTAATGAGAAGAGCCGAGACGTTGTCTGCCGAGAGCCCCAGTTCTGCCATGCGCTTTAATGTCTCGCGGCGAGACAGTCCGTCATCGACCATAATGAGCCCCTGCGGGCCCTCGATGAGTGCGCAGTTGCCTTTAGAGCCACTGCCGAGGATATGAAGGTGCAGGCAAGACATAAGATTCCAAAGGATACAATGGGTGCGGACGAATAAAGGAGGAAGCGAATGCCAACGGTATCACAGCATTACGGACACCATGCCGTGCCTGGGGCAGTCGATGAGACCCGGACGAGGCAGCAGGCAGCTCCTGTCGTGCTCATGGTATCAGGCGGCGCGGACTCGACGGCACTGCTTCTTATGGCGTGCACATCAAAGCTGGATATCCAAGACGGACGCGGTGTTGCCCCCATTGCTCGCGAGCGCCTGCATGTGCTGCATGTAAACCATCATCTGCGCGGCAAGGCGTCCGATGGCGACGAGGCCTTTGTGCGTGAGCTCTGCGCGCAATATGGTTTACCGCTGTGTGTGGAGCACGCTTATTTTGATGGGGAGTCGGGCAATATTGAGGCCGCGGCCCGCGAGGTGCGCTATGCCGCGGCGCGGAGGTATGTTCGCGAACTCTGCGCCCAGACGGGGGCGCCGCGAACGGCGGCTCGTATCTGCACCGCGCACACGTCTTCGGATCGCGCGGAAACGTTTTTGATGAACGCGATTAAGGGTTCGGGGCCCGCTGGTCTATCGAGCATTCCTCGCCGGAGGAATATCGTGGTGCGTCCCTTGCTCGACCTAACTCATGGCGAGCTCGTGGGCTATCTACAGGTACATGGTCAGCCGTGGCGTGAAGACGAGAGCAATGAGGATATCTCGTATCTGCGAAACTACGTGCGCCATCGGGTAATGCCAGTGGTGGCACAGCGTAATGCGAGCGTGTGCAAGACGATTGGCGCCGCCTGTGAGATCTTGGGTGACGAAGACGCGTTTCTATCCCAGCTGTCGGCGCAGGCGTTTCGAAGCTGCCTGCGCAAGGAGGCGGCGGGCGCGCTAGTGCTCGATGCCAGACGCCTTGCTGCGGCCGAGGTGGTAATCGCGCGGCGCATCGTGCGACTGGCGATTAAGCGCATCGATCCGGACGCTCGTCCAGAGATGCGACATGTGGAGCGAGTCCTTTCCTGCGTTGCCGAGGGCACCGGCTCGGTCACGCTTCCGGCGGGGATTGACGCACGCATTGAGTTTGGCATGCTGGCGTTTAAGGCGCCGGCGGCTCGCGAGGGCCTGGTCGCGGACTGGGTTACCGTACCCGGTCGTTTGCCGTTGGGCGGGGGACGTATGCTGGTCACAGAACCGATGGCCGTTGAGCCGGGATGCGATATCGTGCGTCGCGCCCGTGAGCTTGCGGCTGCCGGGGAAGTGACAGCTTTGGTAGACGCGGCTGCCCTGGGTTTTGCCGACAGCGATAGTGAGCGGATCCTGGCGGGCTCGCGTGGCAAGATCCCTGTCGAGGCGCGATTGGCGCGCCTGTGGGTGGACGGTCCCGCACCGGGAGACGTGATGTGCCCGTTAGGGATGAGTGGCCGAAGCAAGAAAGTATCCGACTTGTTAGGCGAGGCTCGCATTCCCGTTTCCGAGCGCGCCGGCGTGCCCATGGTGAGGACGGCGCCGGGAGGTGCCGTGGTGTGGGTCGCCGGAGTTCGCGCGGACGAGCGTTTTAAGTGCACGGCCGCAACGCGCGTGGCATATCTGCTTCGTGTGGTCGATGCGGAATAGCGTCCTACGCCAGCTATTCTGTGCGGCGTTGACGGTATTCCCGCGCTGATGGTGCGCGGGCTGGAAAATATTCCCCGTGCGCTGCTAGAATGTGAAGTTCGCGTCCATACGGCGGTGTGTGGGCGATAAGCACAAGAAAGGGTTGTCATGGCTTCTCAACATCCGGATATCGAGAAGGTTCTGTTTACGCAGGAGGATATCGACGGTATCGTCTCTCGCCTGGGCGAGGAGATTACGCGCGACTACGCGGGTAAGGATCTGGTGCTGATCGCGGTCCTACGCGGCGCCGTGGTCTTTATGGGCGACCTGATGCGCAAGATCGAGCTGCCGACCAACATCGATTTCATGGCTGTTTCGAGCTATGGCGACGGTGTGAAGTCCTCGGGTATCGTGCGTATCATTAAGGACCTGGATATCGACATCCGCGGTCGCGACGTGCTGATCGTCGAGGACATTCTGGACTCGGGCCTGACGCTCAAGTATCTGATGAAGAACCTCGAGAGCCGCAAGCCCGCTTCGCTGGAGGTCGCCGCCTTCCTGTGGAAGGACGTTGAGGACCGCGTCTCGGCCATCACGCCCAAGTATGTTGGAACCCATTGCCCCGATGCCTTTGTGGTGGGCTACGGCCTCGACTATGCCGAGCGCTATCGTAACCTTCCGTATCTGGGCATTTTGAAACCGGAGGTTTATTCGTAAGATGCCCGACGACCATAACGATAACAATTCCCAGACTCCCCGGGAGCCTAAGATCCCGGGGATGCCCGGAGGCAAGAAGCCCACGCGTACGGGCTGGCTGTATTTTATTTTGGCTTGCGCGCTTCTGGGCTACGCCTTCTTTAACATGGGCTCCGGCTTTGCCAATTCCAGCAATACCGTTAAGCTCGCGACGAGCGAGATGGTGAGCGCCATCAAGCAGGATCGCGTCGAAGATCTGACCTATACGGTTCAAGACGGAAGCGTGACGGGTCATTACTGGAAGACGAAGAAGGACAAGGGCGATACGAGCGAGCTCAAGAGCTTCTCCTCGACCTATGTCGGCTCCGATTCGCTTGCCGAGCTCATGGCGGAGCACCCCGATACCAAGTACATCGTCAACACCAACGATCCCGATTTTTGGGGCGACTTGGCGATGAGTGTGCTTCCGACGATCGCCCTTATCGCCATCATGTTCTACTTTATGCGCCAGATGATGGGCGCCAACAACAGGAACATGCAGTTTGGCAAGACCAACGCCAAGACCAACGAGGCCACACGCCCCAAGGTCAAGTTTGAAGACGTTGCCGGCGTGGACGAGGCAGTCGAGGAGCTCGAGGAGATCCGTGACTTTTTGAGCGATCCGGATCGCTATCGCAAGCTGGGCGCCAAGATCCCGCGTGGCGTGTTGCTGGTTGGCCCTCCGGGCACCGGTAAAACGCTGCTGGCCAAGGCCGTTGCCGGCGAGGCGGGCGTGCCGTTCTTTAGCATCTCGGGTTCCGACTTTGTCGAGATGTTCGTAGGTGTCGGCGCCAGCCGTGTGCGTGACCTCTTTAAGGAGGCCAAGTCCCAGGCCCCGTCGATCATCTTCATCGATGAGATCGATGCCGTGGGACGTCAGCGCGGAGCCGGCTTGGGCGGCGGCCACGACGAGCGCGAGCAGACGCTCAACCAGCTGCTGGTCGAGATGGACGGTTTTGAGGAGAGCGAGTCGGTCATCCTGATCGCCGCCACCAACCGCCCCGACATTCTGGATCCGGCGCTGCTGCGTCCCGGCCGTTTTGACCGTCAGGTTACGGTCGACCGTCCGGACGTGAAGGGCCGCGAGCAGATTTTGCGCGTGCATGCCGAGAACAAGCCGATGGACGAGGACGTTAAGTTTGAGAAGCTCGCCCAGATGACCGTTGGCTTTACTGGTGCCGATTTAGCGAACCTGCTCAACGAGTCTGCGCTGCTGGCCGCTCGCCGTCATCGTTCCGTGATCTCGATGGACGAGGTCGAGGAATCGATGGAGCGCGTGATTGCCGGACCGCAGCGCAAGGGTCGCGTGATGACCGAGGCCGAGCGCACCACGATTGCCTACCACGAGAGCGGTCACGCCCTGGTGGGCCACATCCTGGAGCACTCCGATCCGGTCCACAAGATCTCGATCGTCAGCCGCGGTCAGGCTCTGGGCTACACGCTGCAGCTTCCGCAGGAGGACCACTTCCTCAAGACCAAGAACGAGATGCTCGACGAGCTCGCCGTGTTCTTGGGCGGTCGCGTTGCCGAGGAGCTCATGTGCGATGACATTACGTCGGGCGCGAGCAACGATCTGGAGCGCGCAACCAAGATGGCGCGCGAGATGGTCACGCGCCTGGGCATGAGCGAGGAGCTGGGCACGCAAGTGTTTGGCGAGGCGCAACATCAGGTGTTCCTTGGTCGCGATTACGCCGATCACCAGGATTACTCCGAGGAGACGGCGCGCCGTATCGATATCGAGGTTCAGCGCATTATGCGTGAGGCCCATCGTCGTGCGGTCGAGATCCTGGACGCCCGTCGCGATCAGCTCGATCTGATGGCGAAGGTGCTGCTTGAGCGCGAGACTGTCGAGGGCGATGCCGTGAATGCCCTGCTCGATAATGAGTGGGACGCCTACCTTGAGCGCGAGGGCGATATCCTGGCGGCCAAGGAGGAGCGCAATGCCAAGGCGGCCGGCATGCCGACCAAGAAGCGCGCGCCTCGCATGAGCGAGGAGGAGCTGGCGGCCGATGCCGCGGCTTTTGCGCAGGCGGCCATGCAGGAGGATGCCGAAGCCGCATCCGATGACGCCGGCGATGACTGTGCCGTCAACGCTGATACCGACACCGACAAATAGTCCTTCTAACAAAAGCCTCCGCCGGGAAACCTGCGGAGGCTTTTTCTTTTGAGCGATATGGGGCTGTCTGTTGATTGGGGACAGACTTAAATGAGCGTTTTCACGCATTTAAGTCTGTCCCCAATCAACATTGCTGCGGCACTGTGCTCGGCTAAAGCGTACAATAGCGCCTATGTGAAAGGGGAACAGATGATCAACGAAACTATGTATGCTCGCGGTGCGGAAAGCTCCATCATCCGCGAGATTTTTAGCTATGGCCTTGAGCGCAAGGCGCAGATTGGTGCGGAAAATGTATTCGATTTTTCGCTGGGTAACCCGAGCGTTCCGGCGCCCGCTGCCGTGGCGGAGTCCATTAAGAAGGCCTTGGAGCTGCCGAGTGACCAGCTGCACGGATACACGCCCGCACCGGGCCTGCCGCAGTGCCGTACCGCCGTGGCTGAGTCGCTCAACCGCCGCTTTGGTACGAGTTATGAGGGCAAGGATGTCTTTATGACCGTGGGCGCCGCGGCTTCGCTCACCTGCACGCTCAACGCCGTTACGAACCCGGGCGATGAGGTTATCGTCATTGCACCGTACTTCCCGGAGTATCGCGTGTGGATTGAGAAAGCCGGCTGTACGTGTGTTGAGGCGCTCGCCAATGAAGATACGTTCCAGCTGAGTGTGGACAACGTGCTCAAGGCGATTACCGATAAGACGACTGCCGTCATCATCGACTCGCCGAATAACCCGACCGGCGCCGTGTATACGCGCGACACGCTGACGCGACTGGCCAATGTTCTGCGCGAGGCCAACGCTCAGCGCGATCCCGAGAATCCGATTATGCTCATCTCGGATGAGCCGTACCGCGAGATCGTGTACGGTGCCGAGGTGCCTTGGGTGCCCTCGATCTACGAGCACACCATCGTGTGCTACTCGTATTCCAAGTCGCTGTCGCTGCCGGGTGAGCGCGTGGGGTGGATCTTGGTTCCCAACACCAATCCGCAGGCTGCCCGTCTGATGCCGGCTGTTGCGGGCGCTGCCCGTACGCTGGGTTTTGTATGCGCACCGGCACTCTTCCAGCGCGTAATCATCGATTGCATCGATGAGCCGAGCGATGTCGAGGCCTATGCGCGCAACCGCACCGCGCTTACCGACGCACTAGCGGAGTATGGCTACACCTATGTTGAGCCGGATGGCGCGTTCTACCTATGGGTGAAAGCGTTGGAGCCCGATGCGAATGCGTTCTGTGAGCGCGCAAAGAAGTATGAGTTGCTTGCGGTTCCCTCGGACAGCTTTGGTATGCCGGGTTGGTTCCGCCTGGGCTATTGCGTGAGCTACGAAACGATTGTCAATTCGCTACCCGCTTGGAAACAGTTGGCGGACGAGTATCGTTAAAAGTAAAGCGCTCTGCCTACAATGTTTTACGTGAAACGGGGTTTGGTGTTAAGCCGGACCCCGTTGTCATGGACGTTGTGTCTTTGGGATGGAGTGGTTTTACGACTATCGAAGGCTATGCGTACAATGAATATAAGCGACGGCCGTGCCAGATAAGGAGACCTGATGCCCTACCTGCTTTCTTGTGACATTCATACCCATACGATGTTCTCTGCGCATGCATATTCGACCATTGAGGAGAATGTGTACTGGGCGGCAGAGCGTGGTCTGCAGGTGCTCGGATCTGCCGACCATTTGAGCTCTATGGTTACGGCTTGCCCCAATGACCTGCGCAGTTACCAGTTCTTTGTCAACCAGGATATCTGGCCGCGCATTTGGAGCGGCGTGCTGGTGCTGCGTGGTGCCGAGGCCGATATCGTTTCGCTGGACGGAAGCCTGTTTGGCGAGGACACTCTTGTCACGCTCGATATTGCCGGCGATTCGTACAGCCGTCAGCATTCGCTGTTCGATTTGGTTACGCGTAATTTGGATTATTTGGTTGCAAGCGTGCATAATCCGCAGATTGCCGAGGGCGCGACGCTGGCCCAGACGACCGAGATGTATATCAATGCCCTGGAGCACCCCAAGGTGTTCATGCTGGGTCACACGGGGCGTTCGGGCGTGCCGTTCGATATCGACGAGGTGCTGTTGGCAGCTAAGGCCAAGCACAAGATTATTGAGATCAACAACCATAGTCTTGAACACGGTGTCGACACTGAGCATTGGGCCGTATGCCGCAAGA
>USAY01000078.1 GCA_900552755.1 uncultured Collinsella sp. | reverse complement strand
CGATGGCGCCGATGCCGACACCGTCAAGTTTGGCACGCGACCCTATGCGCCGCCCGAGCAGTATGGGTTTGGGCAGACGAGCGTGCGAAGCGACGTCTACGCACTTGGCGCCCTGTTGTTCTTCTGCTTGACGGGAGTCGACCCTAAGCCAGGGCTCGACATGCGCGAGCAATGCGAGGCGCGCGGCATTCCCACTCCACTTGCCGATGCCGTCTGCATGTCGATGGCGCTCGACCCGGCCAAGCGTTTTGCGAGTGCGGAAGCGTTGGGACGGGCGACGCGCGCGGCATACGATCTGAGTCGCCCCGTGCGGCCTCCTGCGCCGCCTGTCCGAACTCCGGCCTCGGAGACGGTGTTGACGCCCCAAGGGCTCCAGAACCCCGCAGGGCCTCCTGGCCCTGCCGCCTCCGCTGCATGCGGCCTGCTCTCTCGCGTTCCGGAGTCTCTGGGCCGCATTTGGAATACGCTCGTCTGCTTCTCGCTGCTTGTGTTCTTTGCCGGAAGTCACTTTGCCGTCTTTCACCCCACCGGAGCAAACCAAAGCTACCCGACGTGGCTTCTCATAATCGAGTATTTTTTCTTTGTCGATGGCCTTATGGTGCTTATGCATTTCGCACTGCTCGATAAGCGCCGTCTTCGTCGGCGATTCGCACTGCTCGACAGCTATCGCGGCAAGAAACTCGCGAAACTCTGGCTCAAGGCATTGGGTGTGCTGCTCCTATGCATGATTGTCATAGTCGCGGTTGCCAATGCGACCGGCGTCGTCGATACCTCCGCTACCTAAAAGAAAAGGACCCCATTGGGGCCCTTTGCAGTTGCACTTAGATGCGGTTCATCTGAGCGGCGACTTTGTTGTACCAGTCCTGCCACGTGGGCGGGCAGTACTTTTTGGCCGCTGCCGGGGTAAGGGTAGAGCCGTAGTTGGCGCCCAGATAGGCAACGTGAGCGGAGATGCCCTCGCTCCAGCTGCCAAAGCTGCGCCAACCGCCGCCACGTGCACTCCAGCCCCAGGCGTTGTAAGAATTGGCGCAATAAGCACCCTTGGTGCTCTCGATGCAGGCGATGGCGGGGGACCAACGGGGGTCGACACCGGTATTCCAAGCGGCGACGGCAAAGTTATAGCCCTGGCCTGCCATGGGGGAGCCGGCGAGATAATTGTCGATGCGGCCTGTCCACTCATTAATGAACGAATCGTAATCGGAGCTACCAGTATTGGAGCTGTTCACCGTGGTGTCGATGGTGGTGTTGGTGTTGGTGGCCTGGCTGCTGGAATTGCTGCCGCTTACGCCCTCGCCCGAGAGCTTCTCGGCGGCAGCGGCCTTATCGGCCTCAAGCTTGGCAAGCTCGGCGGCATTTTCCTGCTCGGCTTTTGCCTGTGCCTCGCTGCGGAGCTGCTGGGCCTGTGCCAGCGCATCCTCGGCGTTTTTCTGCTCTGCCTCAAGCTGAGACTTGGCCTGCTGGAGCTCAGCCTTGTTCTGCTCGAGTTCGGTTTGCATGTTATTGAGCTGTTCGATCTCGTCGACGCTCGAGCTCGTGATCTGGTTGGTGTATTTGCAGGTCGTGATGAACTCACCCAGGCTCTGTGCGTTGACCAGGAAGCTCACGATGGGATTGGTGCCCTTCTGATACTTGTACAGATCGCGCATGGCGGAGCTTGCCTTGGCCTGCTGCTCGGGAAGCTTGGCCTCGATTTCCTCGATGCTTGCCTCATTGGAGTCAATCTGCTTTTGCAGGTCATCGAGTTTGGTGCGGGCGTCGTTGTAGGCGCTCGTGGCGGCTTCGATCTTCTGCTGGGCTGCGGAAAGCTGGTCCTGCGTTGCCTGCGAGGCGGCATACGCCGCAACGGGGGAGAGCATCGGCGTGGCCGTCAGCGCAACGGCGAGCACGGCGCTCGTGATGATACGAGCCGGCTTCGACGCAATGAACGCTGCGGTGCGATGATTCGAATGCTGCATCCAGTCCCTCTGCAATCAATCGTAGGTTATGGTTCGAACGGTATTCTACTACTGCTTTCGACCTCAACTTGAACCTTAAAGGTTCCAAAGGGTCAAGTTGAACTTGAGGCTTTGGCTTTGACCTGCAGTTATGATGAATTGTTGAGAAACCATAGAGTTCAACTTTAACGTTACAGAGCTCTGTTTGAGAGGAGTTTTGGGCTGTAAAAGCCATCTCAACGTGGGGTTTTATAACTACAGCGTGCCCTTCTGGCGAGCCTGCTCAATCTCTTCGAGGGCCTCGGCGGGGGTGAACGAACAGGTGCCGTCGCCGAGCTTGACTACCTGGATTTCGTCACCGGCGTTGACCTCTCCGCCCTTTAGTACCACGCCGAAAACGCCCTCGTGGGGAAAGATGCAGTCGCCGGCGAGATAGTAGATGGCGCAACGGGTGTGGCAGACCTTGCCGATTTGGCTGATTTCGACGAGCACGTCGCTTCCAAGCTTGAGCTGTGTGCCCAAAGGGAGCGAGAGCAGGTTGATGCCCCGGGTTGTGAAGTTCTCCCCAAAGTCACCCTCGTGTACGTCGAGCCCGCGTGCCTGCGCCGTCTGGATGGACTCCGCGGCTAAAAAGGAAACCTGACGGTGCCAATGTCCGGCGTGCGCATCGGTGGCGAGGCCAAATTGCTCTATAACGGTGTCGCGTCCATCGGCGACGGGCGACTTGCGAGTGCCCTTGTGTACCGACGTGTTGATCGAGACGATGTGGGCGGGTCCGTTGTAGGCGTCGTTTGCCGTGCACAGGGGAGCGGTCGCTTTCGCACGTTTCGCCAGCTCGCGCCTCGCGGCATTGAGGATGGGATTATCGGTCGGATGGTCTTGGGGCACCTGCGCGCCTTTCGCTCGAGGATGTCAATACACTGAATCCTACAACAATGGTAGGTTCATTGCCCGTTGTCATACAACGGTGAGCGCCGTCTTCGTGCTGGCCTTCGTGCTGGACGATTACGTCGATTGCCATAGATACGGTGGAGCTTTGGGCGCCGGCGGCTTGGCACGCTAGAATAAATCAGTTGCGCAAAGACCGCCCGTTGTGTGGGCAGTTCATGATAGGAAGTTTCCATGGCATTGCAATTTACAGAGCGCGAGTTCATTCCCGTGCTGCTTGGTGGCGACATCAACGCCTATTCGGTGGCGCGCGCCTTCTACGAGGAGTACCAGGTCAAGAGTCTGGTCTTTGGCAAGTATCAGACGGGTCCCGCGTACCGCAGCCAGATTATCGACTACACGCCCAACGTGGATATCGACACCATGCCCGTGATGCTCAAAACCGTCAACGGCATTGCCCAAGCGCATGCCGACAAGACTATTGTCCTTGTGGGCTGCGGCGACAACTATGTCGCTCTCGTGGCTCAAGCCAAGGATGCTCATGAGCTGGCGGATAACATCGTCGCTCCCTACGCGCCCTACAGCATGCTCGAGCAGTGCCAGAAGAAGGAGATCTTCTACGAGCTGTGCGAGAAGCATGGCGTGCCCTATCCACACACGTTTACCTTTACCAAGGCGATGCTCAATGCTCAGGGTGAGGCGCCTGCCGAAGTGCTCGACCAGATCGATTTTCCTTACCCGATGATTCTGAAGCCTTCTGACGGCATCATGTGGTGGCAGCATGAGTTCGAGGGCCAGAAGAAGGCCTATGAGATTGCCGACCGCGCCGAGCTGGAACAGGTCATTCGCGATTCGTATGCCAGCGGCTACACCGACGATCTGATCTTGCAGGATCGCGTGCCCGGCAACGACGAGTACATGCGCGTGCTCACCAGCTATTCCGACCGCAACGGTAAGGTCCGCATGATGTGCCTGGGCCATGTGCTGCTCGAGGAGCATCAGCCCCACGGTGTCGGCAACCATGCCTGTATCATTACCGAGCCTAACGACGAACTCATGGGCGGCGTGCGCAAGTTGCTCGAGGACCTTCACTTTGTGGGCTATTCCAACTTTGACGTTAAGTACGACGAGCGCGATGGCTCGTTTAAGTTCTTCGATTTCAACACGCGCCAGGGCCGCAGCAACTACTACGTCACCAACAGCGGCTTTAACGTTGCCAAGTATGTGGTGGACGAGTATGTGTTCAACCGCCCGTTTGAGCCGGAGTTTGTGACGGCGCAGGACGAGGCCCTGTGGATGGTCGTTCCCATGGGCGTCGTCGACAAGTACGTCAAGGATCCCGAGCTGCGCGCTAAGGTGCATCGCCTGGACAAGGAAGGCAAGGGCGCCGACCCTTCGTTTATGAAGGGCGACTTTGTCTTTAACCGCTGGCTGCGCATGTGGCACACCAAGCTGCGCCACTTTAAGCTGTTCAAGACGTATTACAAGTAGATGAGCGCGGCGCCCGTCCGGTTTGCATCGGGCGGGCGCGGGTATGATACGCGCAATTGCGCAAGCGTCACCAAGGAGGCGGCGATGGAAAAGCTGGGAGTTATCGGCGGCATGGGCGCCGAGGCCACGTCGTATTACTACGACCAGGTGGTGCGTCATACGGCTGCTGCCTGCGATCAGGAACATATCGACATGGTGGTGCTCTCCAAGTCGACCATGCCCGACCGCACGTTGGCCATTAAGACCGGCGAGCATGCCAAGCTGCTGGCGACCATGAAAGAGTGTGCCCAGGCACTCGAGTCGCTGGGCTGTGCGCACATTGCCATTCCCTGCAACACGTCGCACTACTTCTACGACCAGATCCAGTCGTTTACGAAGGTGCCGATTATCCACATGCCGCGTGAGTCGGTGCGCTATGCTCTGGCCGGTGCGGTGATGGGGGAGTGCGAGTTCGACCCCAACCTGAGTATGCCGGCCGAGCCGGTGCACAAGATTGGCATCATGGGCACCGACGGAACCGTGGGCGCGGGCGTCTACGGCCGCGAATGTAAGGCTGCGGGTGTTGAGGTTGTCTATCCCAGCGAGAAACGTCAGAACGATGTGATGTCGCTTATCTACGATGATGTGAAGGCCGGACGTGAGCCCGATATGGATAAGTTCGACCGCGTGATGTGGGAGTTCGCCCGTAGCGGCTGCGACCGCGTCATCCTGGCCTGCACGGAGCTCTCGGTGCTGCAGAAATACCGTGAGATGCCCGAGATCACCCTCGACGCCATGGACGTCCTGGTGCGCGAATCCATCATCCGCAGCGGCGCTCCCTACCGCCTCTAGCTTCCGACCTGCCAAAAAGGGACAGGTTAATTATGGTGGGTTTTATCTGGAGAAACAGTAAAGGCCTCGGCTCGTTTGGTGCGAGCCGAGGCCTTTTGCGTTGGGCGGTTGCTGTCGGTGGTGAACTAGAACAGGAAGCCGATGGCGATGAGGGCGATGCTGACGATGAGCACGGCGATGTCCAGACCCTTGATGGGATAGCGCTTGTACGAGCTGGCGCGTGTGCGCAGGTAGAAGCCGCGCTGCTCGGCGGCAAGCGCGGTGGCATCGGTCTTGCCCACGCTCGAGATGAGCAGCGGCACGCACAGTGGCAACATGAGCTTAAGCTTCTTGATGGGGTTCTTGGTGTCGTACTCGACGCCGCGTGCGGTCTGCGCCTCCATGATGGCGTTCATCTCCTGACCAAACACCGGTACAAAGCGCAGCGCCGTGGTAAAGGTGAAGGCATAGCGATACGGCACATGCAGCACCTCGACGCAGGCGTTGGCAAGGTCGTTGAGCTTGGTCACCATGAGCATGAGGATGAGTGGCAACGCCACACCTAGCAGGCGCAGGCAGGCCTTCGATCCCGTGATGAGGCCCGCGTCGGTGATAAAGCCCCACACCACGTTGCCATCGCGCATAAAGGCCAGCTGGAGCACCAGCATGATAAGCGCGAGCGGAATCAGCAACTTGAGCAGCGAGAGCAGACGGTCGACGACGCCGGCATAGGTACCCAGTGCAAGGGTGAGTGCCAAAAAGCCCAGCAGCGCCACGTAGGTGTCGGACAAGAAGATGCCGACGATGATGGCGGCGGCGAGGCCCAGTTTGACGACGGGGTTCAGGCGATGCAGCAGCGTATCGCCCGGCATGTAGTCGATGACGTTAACCACGGTGGACCATCTCCTTGGTAATTCGAACGACATCGGTGACCTCGCTCACCTGCGCAAAAGCGGGCGAGACGGAAGATGCCAGACGGCGCGAGAGTTCAATAACCTGGGGAGGCTCCACGTAGGCACGCCGCATGAGATCGATGTTCGAGAACAGCTCGTGCGTGCGGCCGCGGTCGAGGATGCGGCCGTCGGCCATTACTACGATGCGCTCGGCAAAGTCGGAGACGACTTCCATGTCGTGGCAGACCATGATGACGGCGCATCCGCGCTCGGCCATGGTGCGCACGGTTTCCATGACGGTCATGCACTCGCGGTAGTCAAGGCCGCTCGTGGGCTCGTCGAGCACGACGATCTTGGGCTCAACCACTACGACGGAGGCAAGTGCCACCATTTGTCGCTGGCCACGCGAAAGCGAGAACGGTGCCTCGTCGGCGGGCAGACCAAAGCGGTCGATGACCAGCTGGGCGCGACGCAGAGCCTCGGCACGGTCGATGCCGGCAAGCTCCAAGCCAAAGGCGACCTCGTCGAGCACGGTATCCTTGCAGATCTGGCGGTCGGGGTTTTGGAAGAGGGTCGCGACCTCGCGGGCAATGCGGCTCGTGGGAACGGTTGCAGTATCCAGTCCCGTGACGCGCACGCTGCCCGAGGCGGGCTTGAGCAGGCCCGTGAGCAGCTTGGTGAGCGTGGTCTTGCCGGCGCCGTTTTGGCCGACGATGCCCACGAGCTCGCCGGGATAGAGCGTCAGGCTAAGGTCGTGTACGGCGGCGCCGCCGTTGGGATAGGCAAACTCAACATGGTCGAAGGTGAGTACGGGTTCGGCATCCTTGGCATGAGGACGCAACGACGGTGCATGCGGGGAACCGGCGGGCGCCTGGGCTTCGATGGCAGCGTGTGCGGGGTCGACGATACCCGAAATCAGACACTCGGCTTCGTCGACATCCAAGCAAGGGGTGCCGCTTGCCAGGCCATCGGCCTCGAGGCTATTGAAGATGCGTGTGACACGGGGACAGTCGACGCCAATGGTGCGAAGCTCATCGGTGTGTGCGAAGACCTCGTGCGGCTCGCCCTGCAGTGCGATTTCGCCATGGTTGAGCACGAGCACGCGGTTGCAGTACTCCGAGAGCAGGGCGACCTTTTGCTCAACGACGACGATGGTGATTCCAAGTGCGCGGTTTGCCTCACGCAGCGTCTCGAAAACCAACGTGGAGCTGGCGGGGTCGAGTGCCGCGGTGGGCTCGTCGAGAACCAAGACGCGCGGACGCATGGCGAGGATGGCGGCGATGGCTACCTTTTGCTTCTGTCCGCCCGAGAGGGTGGCGATCTCGCGGTCGCGCAGGTCGCTGATGCCGACGGTCTCGAGCGTTTCGCTCACGCGCTGCTCGATCTGGTCGTGGGGAACGCCAAAGTTCTCGAGGCCAAAGAGCATCTCGTCCTCGACGACCGAGGCGACCATCTGCGTGTCGATGTCCTGCAACACGCTGCCGACGATCTGCGACACATCGGTGAGCGAGACTTCGCAGGTGTCGTGGTCGTCAACCATGACGGACCCAAAGAACGTGCCGGTGTAGTGGTGGGGCACGGCACCCGACAGGCAGGCGGCAAGCGTGGACTTGCCGGCGCCCGAGGGCCCGATGATACCGATGAAATCTCCCTTGTTCACGCCGAGCGAGATGTGGCTGAGCGCCTGTTCGGTCTGCGTGCCGTAGGAGAACGAGACATCGTCGACGTTGATGATCGTTTCCATGGATACCTTTCATAGTCATTGGGGACGTTCTTTAATGACTAGTCGTTTAAGAACGTTCCCAAAAGCTCGTTGTTTGGGACAGTCTTTGGTGGTGAAGCACGGAGACGGCTTTACGAGGGGCCCCAGGTTGGCGCGAAAGAGGAGCGAAGCGTACTTGGGCACGCGAGCGACGAATGAACGCCAAGATGGGGTGGCTCGTAAAGCCGAGCGGGTTAGTTGAGCCTAAGGGCCTTCTGGATGGGCAAGTAGAGGGCACCGACCAGAATGGCGTTAAAGACGGCGGTCATGGCGACGACAGGCAGCATGGCGGCAGCGAGCTCGCCCACCACGCCGAGCATAGCCATCTTGATAGCCATGAAGATGACGCCCGAGACAAAGGTGGTCACGAAGGTGGCGACAATGGCGACGACAGGCTTAACTTGGCCGTTCTTGCCGGCAGCGTTGACGATGGCGGCCATAAGCATGGCGGCGATGCCCTCGGCGGCAAAATCGATGAACGGCGAGGTGGTGGTGATCTGGATCACGGCGGCAGAGATGAGGCCGATGATGAGCGCCTGACCGATGTTGGGGCGCACGACCAAGATGGTGAGGCAGAAGGCCGAGATGATGAACTCGGGGCTGATCATGCCGCCCGAGATGCCCGAGATGGCCTTACCGACGGTGAAGTTGAGGATAAAGCCGGCGGCAAGCAGGATGGCGAGTAGGACGAGGGCGCGGACATCGAGTTTGCCGCGGTCGGCGGTCTGGACGGTGCGGGGCTGGGTGGCGGTGGTGTTCTGAGACATGGTGAAAATCCTTTCGGAATGGGAGTGCAAGAGAAAAGCGGAGGCGCGTGATGCGAATGCGATCGGGCTCGAGATAGAAAAAGGCCCCCGGTCGAAACCGGAGGCCTTCCAATCACCTAGAGCGCAAAAACAGGCGTGAGGGACTCACTGTCGACCGATCGTATTCGCATCACGCCACCACCAGTTGTTGAGAGACGTCATCGTGTTCTTCATGTCGGTGGCTCCTTTCGTGATGCCATGGCGCGGTCGCACCTAGTTGCTGTTGCGCTGCACTATAGCACAGCGAAGTGTGTGCGGGGAAATCTTTTTTGAAAAGATTTCAGGCGGGTTTCCCG
>USAY01000077.1 GCA_900552755.1 uncultured Collinsella sp. | reverse complement strand
GAGCGCCGCATTAAGGTGCAGTTTATCGACCTTAAGGAAAAGGAGATGAGCAAGGGCGAGCTTACGAGCGTGATGCAAGCGGTCGGCGGCATCGACAAGCTGCTCAACCCCAAGGCCAAGGACGAGGAGACGCTCGCGCTCATCCAGCACCTCACCCCTAGCCAGCGCTTCGACAAGCTGCTCGAGAACCAGCAGGTTCTAGCCGAGCCCATCGTGCGCAACGGCAAAAAGGCCACCGTCGGTTATTGCCCCGATGTATGGGGAGCCTGGGAGTAGCCTGTGTTATTTGCCGGCGCGTGGGTATAAGAGCAGTCGTTTGGCATATGATTCAACTGTAAGCCATGTCTAACAAAGGAGGGCACATGCCCAACAAACCCGTGAAGATCATCATGCTTACCGGATACCTCGGTGCCGGCAAGACCACGCTGCTCAACCACATCCTCGCTAACGACGGCGGCATCCGCGCCGCCGTGATCGTCAACGATATCGGCGAGATCAACGTCGATGCCAGCCTCATCGCCGACGGCGGCCTTTCCGAGACCGACGACCTCATCCCGCTCACCAACGGCTGCATCTGCTGCACGCTTTCGGATGACCTGGCCAACCAGCTGCAGGGCATCGCCGATTCGGGCAACTTCGACTACATCATCATCGAGGCATCGGGCATTTGCGAGCCTATCCCCATCGCCTACACCATCTCGAGCTTCTGCGACGAGGCCAAGGTGGGCGGCGAGCCCAAGCTCGCGCTCGACAACATCGTGGCCGTGGTCGACTGCGCCCGCATGTACGACGAGTTCAACGGCGGTCGCGACCTGCTGGCCGAGGATATCGACGAGGACGACATCGAGAGCCTGCTTATCCAGCAGATCGAGTTCTGCTCCACGCTGATCCTTAACAAGACCGATACCGTGAGCCCTGAGCAGATCGCCGAGCTCAAGGCCATCGTGCGCAGCCTGCAGAAAGACGCCGTAATTGTCGAGGCCCAAAACGGCGAGGTCCCCATGGAGGAGCTGCTCGATACCGACCGCTTCGACTTTATGCGCGCCTACAACTCCGCCGCCTGGATCGAGGCCATGGAGCATCCCGAGGAGCACGACGACCCCGAGGTGCTCGAGTACGATATCGAGACCTTTGTGTACTCGCGCCGCAAGCCGTTTGACCTGCAGAAGTTCACCGATTTTGTTGAGCAGAAGTGGCCCGACGAGGTCATTCGCGTCAAGGGTCCGCTGTGGCAGACCGGCGATCCGGACATGTGCTACATGTTTGAGCAGGCCGGCCACCAGATGCGTCTGATGGAGAACGGCCTGTTTGTCGACTCGGCGCCCAAGGGCGAGAAGCAGAAGATCATCGACGAGAACCCCGAGATCATGCAGATTTGGGACGACGAGACGGGCGATCGCATGACGAGCCTGTGCATCATCGGCCGTCACATGGACAAGGATGCGCTCATCGCCTCCCTCGATGCCTGCCTGACCGACTGGCACCGCGCCTAGGTTTATCCAAGTGGGCATTTGTCCGCCCACGTAACCGCCAAACCACCACGAAGGTGCACTATGCCCTTCGTGGTGGTTTTTCGTTCTGAGCCAAGGAGATTCATGTTCAATATCGTGCTGTATGCGCCCGAGATTCCGGCCAATACGGGCAATATCGGCCGTACCTGCGTGGTCACCGGCGCCCATCTGCATCTGGTGGAGCCACTGGGCTTTTCGCTAGATGACAAGACGGTACGTCGCGCCGGTCTGGGCTACTGGCAAAACTTGGACGTGACGACCTATGCCAGCTGGGAGGATTTCCTTGCGCGCAACGGTCTCTCCCCCACCGACGAGCGCCTGCATCTGTTGACCAAAAAGGCACGCCGCACCTATGCTCAGAGTACCTACCGCGATGGCGACTACTTGGTCTTTGGCAGTGAGAGCTCGGGCATTCCCGAGCCACTGCTTGCCGCGGCGCCCGAGCGCTGCGAGCGCATCCCGATGCTGCGCGATTGCGACTCACTCAATAACGCCAAGGCCTGGGAAACCCACGTGGAATCGCTGGGGCATACCGAGGACAGCCACGAGGCCATCCTTCAACAGGATATCTGCGGCAACTTCGTCAACCCGGACGACTACCGCATCAGCGCACTCAACCTCTCCAACAGCGCCGCCATCGTTCTCTACGAAGCCTTGCGCCAGACGAACTTTGCCGGCATGTAAAAACCTGCCATTAGGGGACGGGGTAGAAATGGTAAACTTTCAAACTCTCTAGTCCTTGACAAAATGGTTTTGACATCAAATGCGGCAAAGGAACAGTCCCTTTGCCGCATTTGGCTGCTGGCAATTCACGTCAGAATTCAACTTCAAATACAAACGACTGCCGAAGTTCTCGCTTAGCTTGGCTTGTCAGGCTCGAATTCGCCCTTATGTTCAGCTTGCTGCATGCCTCATCGATAGCCATAGCAAGCGATACGGACATTGTCATGGTCGTCTCGCTTTTCAATTCAACCCGATAACTCTTTGCCTTGTTTTTATCCTCTCCACCGCATCTCGTTTCGATTAACAAGAGAATGTCAGAGTCATGGGCATACCAATGGAGTTCAGGGCGCTGTGGAACCATGTCTCCCTCGAATTCCTGTGTAAACAGGATTTTCTTCTCATTTCTCGTTAAATCGCTCAAAGAGCCGTTGATTCGAGCCGAGCCCTTCTTTCCCGCTTTGGCATTTCCCTTAACCTGGTGGCCTCTCCGAGTTTCCTCGTACTCTGTCACCTCCAACTTGCAGCGCTTCGCGCCAAGCATGAACGCAATCCGTCTCAACTCGGCCATCTTGTCTTGTTGCATGGTTGCGAAATAAGAGTCAAGATCAACAAAGCGAGACCGATCAAAAGCATCTATGTAATATGTGGAATAAAGAGATGGTTTAGGGTAGAAAGACAATTCGCTATCCCCGATTGCCTCGCGGTACAGATTGAAGATCTGCGTACCCTTAACGGTATCCAGCCAACCAATAGCATCCCTACAGGCGTCGATGCCCCGACGCTCATTTCCGTCAACAATTCGAATCATGTTCGGCAAATGGAATGAAGGGCTCTGATAGACCTCTTTGGTTACAGGCCTGTACCTATTGAGCTGTTGCTGGTATGCCCAATCGTTGACGGCGTCACCGATGTCCGCAGCAGCACCTGCCGCACCATCGGCCGCATCAGCAATAGCCGCCAAGGCGTCATCGACCATCGGAGTTGCAGCACGCATTGCACCATCGGCAACTTTCTGTACGGTTGCAACCGCGCCCGCCATCGCGCTTCCAGCGCCATCAACCAACCCGGCAGCGGCCTTACGGATATCAAAACTCTGCTTATGTCGCGACAGCTCCCCCCTTTCGACAACAGCTAGATCGTCTTTATCCTCCATAGTGACCTCCTATTTCCGATAGTCGAAATCAACCGTATATTCATCGCCAAATGCCGAGTTGAACATCGCACGGATATTTGCTTCGGCGTTCACTCGAGCCTCTTCGAGCAGCTTGCCATCCTTGATGGCCTCGCTTTCACTCCGCTCCTTGCACTGCGCTTCAAACGCCGTGACGTCTTTGACCTCAATGGGATTGAGTATGTTGTTGCGTTCCTCGAGAGCACCCGACTTATTCATATCCGGCGTGTTCGAGATTACATAAGGCTCATCCATCGTAATGATCAGCTTTTTCTTGTTTGTATGTATCTCTGCCGTCTCGAGATTCACACCCGCCTTAATGGTTCCCACATAGCGGTACCAAAAGCTGTTTTCCGTAAACGGGATATCAAACCAATCGAAGAACCTCTTGGTATCCGTCACCTTATCGACAATCGCATAGTTCTGCGATGCAGAAACCATCTCGTTCTGGGAAGCGATGCGTTCAAACACGACCGACGGGGAAAGCGTATTGGGGGTCGTTTCTTTCGCGCCCGCAGCTTTGCCGTTATTAAAGATGGTAATGAAAAGTACAGCCACAATCACTCCACCAAGCGCCAGGCCCGCAAAGAACACCTTGGGCTTTGTCAGGATTCTCCCGAGTTTCGCTTTCAGCGCCCCCATGCCTTCCTCCATCTCATCCATCCCCTATTCCTTTCAAATCCCTGTTATTTAAGAAACTGCCGCGGGTTATACCTCATACCTTAATTGTCATTTTCAGCATGTCTTTAGACGCGGGCGGTTGTTTGCAATCCGAAATATATACATTCGTTCGCAGCACTTGTTGTTCAATAATTGGCATAAAACGGGCAGGTCAACCATTCATTGCCGATTAACCCGCCCCTTCCGTGCAGAACTTATTTATTTACATCGTAGCTGGAAACAGATGCGACAACGCGCGCAGCGTCAACATCGGACATTGCCTCGAACTTGACTTTCTCACCCGGCGCCCACGAAGAAGTGTCCGCATAGGTCTCCTCCGCTTTGATGTCATCTGCATCATAGAGAGCAAGTGTCAGGCTGACGTTAGAGAACGATATACCAGAGGTGTTCTCAACTACCGCCGTATACGTATACAGACCGTAACCGTCATCCGATTTTTCGAAATTTGCTCCCTGAATCAAACTGTTGATGGCATCCTCATAGCGGGTCTTCTCTGCTACGGACTTTCCATTCTTAATTAAGTCGTTGAAATCATCCTCGTATTTCTCCCCGACTTCCAGCCCGTAATTATCAACAAGCTTTTTGAGCTGCGCAGATCGCTTATCGTAGACCTTATTCCACTCTTCGTAATAATCCGAAGACGATTGCGAGTAATCCTCGGTCACTTTAAGCTGGTCATCAAGCAGATTCAGATACGTGATTACGTCCTGTTGCATCTTGGAATCCTTAAACCTAGCGTTCTTGAGTTCCTTGTCGTTCTTGATTTCGGCCTCAATAGCTTCCTGGATATTCTCGGTTGAATGAGGATCATCATCGTTTGCATTAGATTCAATGACGTCGGGCCTTCTCTCAAACCCGGCGGCGATAACATTCATCGCCTTATCGTCGACATATTTCGACTTTGCAGCGTTTGCATCATTCTGTGAACAGGCCGAAATGAACCCCAGAGAACAGATGAGTAATACAAGCAAACCCATCATGGGCATCTTTTTAGTAATATCTCGCTTCATGACTATTTCCCTTCGATTGATGTTGCGACTCATAGCCCCTCATCAAAAAGCAGACGAATTGGCGACGCAGTGGCACTATTTGATTCAAGGGCGTGAACTGGATAAACATCGAGGGAAGGAGTGGGCCCTGTGCAATAAACTCCCCTCGTCAAAATGTCTAGCTAAAGAGGACGGGCAGACGGCGAACGGTCATATCCGTTCGCGTCCGCCCGTCTCCAACGATCAAACGTCGATGCGCTAACGTTCAAAAGCATTGCGGCCTCTTGTCTCGTAACCTCACCTCCTTCGAATGATTTGATGACATCGCGGTAGCTATCCGGACGTTCGAGCGTCGGTCTCCCAAATCTCACACCCCGCAGACGCGCCGACGCGATACCCTCCGCCTGGCGCTGCTTTATGTTTTCGCGCTCCACCTGAGCCACGTAGCTCAAAACCTGAAGCACTAGATCGGCAATAAAAGTCCCCGTAATTCCATTGGGTTGTTCGCGTGCATCAAGCAATGGCATATCGAGCACCACGATGGCAACGTGTTTGTCCGTCGTTAGGCGACGCCATTCATCGAGAACTTCACGGTAGTCGCGACCCAATCGATCGATACTCTTAATCACCAGAACGTCCCCTTCGCGCAGACGACGAAGAAGACGCCGGTACTGAGGACGCCTGAAGTCCTTTCCGCTCGCTTTGTCAGCATAGATCAAATTCGTTTGGACCGGAAACCGCTCCAGCGCATCCAGTTGGCGATCCAGGTTCTGATCTGCTGACGAAACTCGAGCATACCCATAGATTCTGTTTTTCATGATTGCCCCTATCAGCCGCACGATGGCAGCTTCAGCTCATCTGAGAGCCCACTCACAATAGGGCGTGCAAATTTCGCGAATGGGTTGAACCCATTTTCGAGCTCCAACGTAAGCTATTCAAGCACCGCTTCGATAACGCACGACGCCAACCTTATGCTTTGAAATGAAATTAATCGTTTTTAATTGAGATTAACTAGAATAAAATGAAATTAACCAGAGACGCTAAAGGAGGGCATTGTGGGATATCTCGAGAACCCGTTTACCCCCAGTTTTGGTGAGGTTCCTGCCCATCTCGCTGGCAGACAACAGATTATTCGGGATTTGGACCGTGCCTTCTTGAGCCAGCGCAGGCGCCCAGAATTGACCTCGATCTTCTCAGGCGCGCGTGGAACCGGTAAAACTGCTCTCATGTCATCGCTTGCGACAAGGGCGGAATCCCACGGCTGGATAGCCGTAAAGACGACCGCGCTCCCGGGAATGCTTGAGGAAATCGAGTTCGGGGCGAAACGTGCTGCCGGCCATCTTATCGACCCGTCCAACCACTTCGAAGTCACCGGTCTCGGAATTGCACCGCTCGGCAGCATCGAGGTCAGTCGCGTTCACGATGCCTCAACCTGGCGTTATCGCATGAGCGACATCATCGACCAGCTCAACGAGGCGGGCACCGGTCTGCTCGTCACGGTTGACGAGGTAGACCCGACACTCGACGAGATGATTCAGCTCGCAGCGACGTATCAGCACTTTGTGACCGATGGGAAACGCGTCGCCCTGCTCATGGCGGGACTTCCCAACAACGTCTCGACGTTGCTGAACCACAAGACGGTCTCGTTCCTTCGCCGCGCCCAACAATATCATCTGGGTCGCATTGCCGACTATGACGTGCGCGAGGCCTTGATTCGCACAATCCAGGAAAACGATCGCCTGGCAGATGCTGAGGGAATCGATAGAGCCGTTCGCTCGATCTCTGGTTTTCCCTTCTTATTGCAACTTGTAGGCTACCGTGCCTGGGATCTCACAAGCGATTCGAAGGAAATCTCGTCACGCGACTTTGACCTGGGAATCAAAATCGCGCGCGACGAGATGGACGATCGAATCCTCGCGGCAACCTATCGGGAACTCACGGCAGAGGACAAGCGATTCCTCATCGCCATGCTCGATGACGAGGAAGAGTCCACCACCGCTGACCTTGTCGAGCGCCTTAAGCGTTCGCCGCAGCAGGTCTCCCGCTACCGACGCCGCATGATAGATGCCGGCATCATCGGGGAACGAGGACGAGGGCTCGTCGCATTTGAATTGCCATTCTTCCGCGACTATCTCGCGGCTCAATGCGTGAAATAAGCATCAATGAGGCAAAGGGACTGTCCCTTTGCCTCATTGTCTATAGGTAGCGGCCGGTGATGCTTGCGGAGCAGGCCGCGATGTCGCCCGGCGTGCCGGCGCAGACGATTTGCCCGCCCGCGTCGCCACCGCCCGGGCCCATGTCGATCACGTAATCGGCATTGCGGATAAGGACGAGATCGTGTTCGATCACGATAACCGTGGCGCCCTTGGCAACAAGGCCATCAAACACACTCAGCAACACCTGAACATCGAGCGGATGCAGGCCAATCGTGGGCTCGTCAAATACGAATACGGCATCATCCTGCACGCGACCCATCTCGCTCGCGAGCTTAAGACGTTGAGCCTCGCCGCCCGAGAGCGCCGGCGTGGGCTCACCAAGCGTGAGATAGCCCAAGCCCAGGTCGTGCAAGGTCTGTAAACGCACCTGAACTTTCTTGAGCCCCACCGTGGCGTCGAGCGCCTCATCCACACTCATGTCCATGAGCTGCGGCAACGTAAGCAGACTCCCGTCCTTGCCCTCGCGATGGATATGCGAAGCCGCGTCTGCATAACGTGAGCCGCGACATGCCGGGCAGACGATCTCGACATCGGGCAAAAACTGCACGTCGAGCGATATCGAGCCCGTGCCATCGCACGTAGGGCACCGCAAGGCGCCAGTGTTGTAGCTAAAGGCACCTGCCTTGTAGCCGGCTGCCTTGGCCTCGGGTGTGCGGGCGAAGGCGCGACGCAACTCATCATGGATGTCGGCATAGGTCGCTACCGTCGAGCGCACGTTGGCGCCGATGGGCGTGGCGTCAATCAGGTTTGCGCGGGCAATGCCCTCGGCATCGATCCAACTCACGTGGCGTGGCAAGCGCTCGCCAGCTGCCTGCGCCTTAAGCGCCGGGATGAGCGTCTCAAGCACCAACGTCGTCTTGCCCGAACCCGAAACACCCGTCACCGCGACAAGGCGACCGCGCGGGATATCGACTTCGAGCGGTTTGACGGTATGGATGGCACCGGTTGCCATGCGGATATGGCCCTGGTCGAACATTTCGTCGTCAGGCACCTGCGGACGCAAGCGTTCAGGCTCCGAGCGCAAAAACGGAGCGATGCGGCTGCCCCGCAATTGTTCGACCTCGTCCACCGTGCCCGCAGCGATTACACTGCCGCCGCCCGCTCCGGCAACGGGGCCCATCTCGACCAGATAATCAGCCTCCGCCAGCACACGTGTATCGTGGTCGACAACAACCACGGTGTTGCCGTCATCCACCAGATCGCGCATCACGCCTACCAGGCCGTCAACATTGGCAGGATGCAAGCCGATCGAGGGCTCGTCCAGCACATAGAGCACGCCCGTCGATCGGTTGCGCACCACGCGGGCGAGTTGCACGCGCTGGCGCTCACCCGTGGAGAGCGTGGCACCGGCGCGATCGAGCGAAAGGTAATCGAGACCCAGGTCGACCAGACGACGGGCCGCGCTCAAAAACGAATCGCAGATATCCACTGCCATGGGCTGCATCTCGGGCGGCAAGGATGCGGGCACCCTGCGCACCCACTCAATCGCCTCGCCCAGCGTCATGGCCGCGGCCTGCGCCAGATTGATACCGCGCACCTGGGGCTGGCGCGCAGCCTCGGAAAGACGCGTGCCACCACAGTCGCGGCATGGCCCCTCGCGCAAAAAGCGTGCAACGCGTTTGAGCCCCTTATCGTCCTTAACCTTGGCGAGCGCATTCTCGACGGTATAGACGGCGTTGTAATAGGTAAAGTCGAGCGGCGTGGCACCCTCGCCGTTTTTGGGAACGTAGAGAATGTGCTTCTTAACCGCCGGGCCGTGGAACACGAT
>USAY01000076.1 GCA_900552755.1 uncultured Collinsella sp. | reverse complement strand
GCGGCGACCGCAGCGCCTATCTCGACATGCCCGATATCCTCAAGGCCCTGGGCGACCCGGTCGTTCTGGCCGCGACTGCCACCGCAACGGCTCCGGTTGTGGCCGAGCTCGCCCGCGTGCTGCCGATTACCCGTACGGTGGTCGACGAGACGGTGCGCGAGAACTTGCAGCTCGAGGATGACCGAGATCTTGCGAGCCGCGAGAACCGCCTGGTGTCAATCGTGGCTACGGGGGAGAAGACCGTCATCTACGTCAACTCGCGCGACCAGTCCGTGGCGCTTGCCAAGACGCTGCGCAAGCGGGTACCCGATTGCGCGACCCGCATCGCGTTCTATAACGCGGGGCTTGCGCGCTCCGATCGTCGCCGTGTCGAGGAAGCGTTTCGTGACGGAAGCCTCAGCTGCATCGTTTCGACCTCTGCCTTTGGTGAGGGCGTGAACCTGCCCGATATCCGCCATGTCGTGCTCTACCACATGCCGTTTGGCAGCATTGAGTTCAACCAGATGAGCGGACGCGCCGGTCGCGACGGCCAGCCTGCCGTGATTCACCTGCTCTATTCGTCGCGTGACGCTCGCATTAACGAGCGCCTGCTCGATTGCTACGCGCCCGAGCGCGACGAGCTCGTCACGCTCTATCGAGCGCTGCAGACCATGTGGCGCTCCAACCGCGGCAAGACCGGAGACGACTCGTTTAGTGCGAGCGATATCGACATCGCGCAGATGTGTCTTGCCATCGATGCCCGCACGCCGGTTGACGAGCGCTCGGTGGCAAGCGGTCTGGGAATCTTCGAAGAGCTTGGTTTCTGTCGCGTTTCGGGGTTTGATGACACCCGTCGCATCGCGATGGCCGAAAACCCCGGCCGTGTGCAATTGAGTAGGTCAATCCGCTATTTGGAGGGTCTGCGCTCGCGCATGGAGTTCTCGGCTTTCCGGAGCTGGGCGCTCGATTCGTGCGCTTCTGATATGCTAGCCAAAGTTAACCGCCCGATCGTACCGCGGGCCTAGGGGAAGGGGACCTCGATGGATGCCGCAGCCCGTACCGCCCATGATTCCACCCTCCAGCCGTTTTCGGAGATGGAGCACTATAAGCATGCCGATGAGCTGCCGCCCGAGATTATGGCGGACAGCTACGACAAGCTGGAGCGGCTGTGCCTCAAATATATGAATGAGGAGGACTTCTCTAAGGTGGAGCAGGCCTATTGCTTTGCCGCCGAGAAGCACTGCAACCAAAAGCGCCGCTCGGGTGAGATGTACATCAACCATCCCGTCGAGGTGGCCATCATCTTGGCCGATCTCAAGATGGACTGCGATGTGGTGTGCGCCGCGCTGCTGCACGATACCGTCGAGGATACCGAGACCTCGCTTGCCGATGTTTCCGGCCTGTTTGGCGATACGGTGGCCGAGCTCGTCGATGGCGTGACCAAGCTCACCAACATCGAAGTCGATAGCATGGACGAGAAACAGGCGCTTACGCTGCGCAAGATGTTCCTCGCCATGTCCAAGGACATCCGCGTTATCATCGTCAAACTTGCCGACCGCCTGCATAACATGCGTACGCTGGCGGCCCTTCGCGAGGACCGTCGCCTGTTTAAGGCTCGCGAGACCATGGACGTGTATGCGCCCCTGGCCGACCGTCTGGGCATGAGCTCTATTAAGTGGGAGCTCGAGGACCTGTCCTTCTTCTACCTTGAGCCCGACGCCTACCAGCGCATCGCGCGCATGGTGGCGGAGTCGCGCGAGGTCCGTGAGCGCTATCTGGCCGAGACCATCAAGACGCTCACCGACGAGCTCAACCGCATTGGCCTGGAGGGCTTCCAGATCAATGGCCGCTCCAAGCACTATTGGTCCATCTACCAAAAGATGAAGCGCAAGGGCAAGGAATTCTCCGAGATTTACGACCTGGTGGCACTGCGCGTCATCACGCATTCGGTGCGCGATTGCTACTCCACGCTCGGCGCGGTGCATACGTTGTGGCACCCCATGCCCGGTCGTTTTAAAGACTATATCGCCATGCCCAAGGTCAATAACTACCAGTCGCTCCATACGACGGTTATCGGCCCCACGGCCCGCCCGCTCGAGATTCAGATTCGAACCTACGAGATGCATGAGCAGGCCGAGTACGGCATTGCCGCCCACTGGCTCTATAAGAAGTCGGGCGGATCGTCTGCGTCTAAGACCAATGATGCCCAGCGTCTGGACGACCAGATTAACTGGCTCAAACATTCGCTCGATTGGGCGGCGTCTGACGAGATCACCGACGCTAAGGAATACCTGCACTCGCTGAAGGTCGACTTGTTTGACCAGGAGATTTTTGTCTTTACGCCCAAGGGCGAGGTCATGGCGCTTCGCGCCGGCTCCACGCCGCTCGACTTTGCCTACGCCGTTCACACCGAGGTGGGCAACCACTGCGTCGGTGCCAAGATCAACGGTGCGGTGGCCCCACTCACGCACGAGATCAAGACGGGCGACCGCGTCGAGATCCTGACCAACAAGAGTTCCAAGCCGTCGCGCGATTGGCTCAAGATCGTCAAGACGCCTTCCGCCAAGTCAAAGATCCGCCGCTATTTTGCCGCCGCGACCAAGGACGACGACGCTGCCGCCGGTCGCGATATACTGGCCAAGGACCTGCGTAAGCGTGGCTATGGCATTTCCACGCCGCGTTCGACGCGTGCACTCAACGCCGTGGCGGAGCAGTTTAACTACAAGCAGCTCGAGGACTTGTTTGCCGCCGTCGGCGCCGGCAAAGTTGCCCCGCGCGCTGTGGGTAACAAGGTCGAGCAAATCTTGGACCCCAAGCCCGAGGAACAGCTCACCAAGGCCGAGGCTATCGCCGAGGTCGTGAAACAGCCGGCCCGAGGCTCCAACCGCAAGCCGCAAAAGCGCGGCAAGAGCGCCAGCAACGGCATTATCGTCAAGGGCGAGAGCAACAGCGGACTGCTGGTCCGTCTGGCGCATTGCTGCAATCCGGTGACGGGCGACGATATCGTCGGCTTCATCACGCGCGGCCGTGGCGTTTCGGTGCATCGCGCCAACTGCCCCAACGTCAAGGGCCTTATGGAGCATCCCGAGCGCATGATCGAAGTGGAGTGGGACGGCGCTGCCGACACCCTCTTCCAGGTCGAGATCGTGGTCGAGTGCCTGGACCGCATGGGCCTGCTCAAGGATGTCACCATTGCCATTGGCGATGCGGGCGGCAATATCCTTTCGGCCGCCACGTCGACCAACCGCGAGGGTATTGCAACCCTGCGCTTTATGGTCGAGATCTCGGACGCGAGTGGTCTGGATCCGCTGCTGGCCTCTATCAGCAGCGTTGACTCGGTCTACGACGCGCGCCGCCTGATGCCCGGCGAGGGTGGAGCCCAGCTTAAGCGCCGCGTTTAGTCGCGACGAACGTGCCACATTATCGATATTCGCTACACTCGAGGCATCGTTTGATGCCTCGAGTTCTATAGAGAGGAGAGGAACATGAGTGCTGTGTCCTTGGATGTAACTCCCAAGGGATCGGTCGAGATCGAGACGCTCGTAAACGGTCCCATTCAGACCAATAGCTATGCTGTTATTTCGGACAATGAGTGCGTGATTATCGACCCCGCATGGGAAGGCGAGCGCCTGGTGGAGCATGTTCGAGCCGAGCATCCCGGCGTACGCATGCTTGGCGCCGTATGCACTCATGGCCATGCCGATCATGTTGGTGGTGTTGCAGGCGTGCGAACCACCGTTGGCGAGGGCTGCCAGTATGAGCTGTGTGCTAAGGACGTGGCGGTGCCGCATGCGAACATCGAGGAACAGCGAGCTATGTGGGGCATTGAGACGCCTGACCCCGGGGAGCCGACGCGCCTGCTCGCCGAGGGAGATGCTATCGAGGTGGGCGATATCTACCTGCAGGTGATCGAGACGTCAGGGCATACGCCGGGCGGGATCGTCTTGTTTGCTGCCACCGAGCAGGGGAACATTGCCTTTGTGGGTGACACCCTGTTTCCGAGTGGGCACGGCCGCACCGATCTTTCTGGAGGAGACGAGGCGGCGATTCTGCGCTCGCTCTCCAAGCTCGCCCGGCTTCTCCCGCCCGATACCGTTTGCCTAACCGGTCATGGCGATTCGACCACCATGGCACGCGAGCTCATGCAGAACCCTTTCATGCAGATGTAGCTTAATAGTCGGCTTTTGAAGCACGAGAAGCATCCAAACGTCAAGCTATTTTTCCCCAACGGGTCAATTCCGTAGGGCAAACGGTCAAAATTTGTCCAATCGGATGATATTCGTGAACAAACGAACGTTTATGCTGCGGTATGCCGTGGTAAAATCACAGGCGTTATCGGAGCAACCTTACAGGAGGTTTCTTTTATGCTCGTCAACGCAGCAGACATGCTCAAGAAGGCCGAGGCCGGCAAGTACGGTCTTGGTGCCTTCAACACCAACAACCTCGAGTGGACCCTGGCTATTCTCCAGGCCGCCGAGGAGGCCAAGTCTCCGCTGATCCTTCAGTGCACCGCTGGTGCCGCTAAGTGGATGGGCGGTTTCAAGGTCTGCGCCGACATGGTCAAGGCTGCCGTCGAGGCCACGGGCGTTACCGTTCCCGTCGCCCTTCACCTCGATCACGGTTCTTACGAGGACTGCTTTAAGTGCATCGAGGCCGGCTTCACGTCCATCATGTATGACGGCTCTCACGAGGAGACCTTCCAGCTTAACCTCGACCGCACCAAGGAGCTCGTTGAGCTTGCCCACTCCAAGGGCATGTCCATCGAGGCCGAGGTCGGCGGCATCGGCGGCACCGAGGACGGCGTGACCTCCAGCGGCGAGCTCGCTGATCCTGCTGAGTGCAAGCAGATTGCTGACCTGGGCGTCGACTTCCTCGCCTGCGGCATCGGCAACATCCATGGCGTGTACCCCGCCGACTGGGCTGGCCTTTCCTTCGAGCGCCTGGGCGAGATCAAGGCCCAGACCGGCGACCTGCCCCTCGTCCTGCACGGTGGCACCGGCATCCCCGAGGATCAGATCAAGAAGGCCATCTCCCTGGGCATCTCCAAGATCAACGTCAACACCGACCTGCAGCTCGTCTTCGCCAAGGGCGTCCGTGAGTACATCGAGGCTGGCAAGGATCAGCAGGGCAAGGGCTTTGACCCCCGCAAGCTCCTCAAGCCTGGTCGCGACAACATCGTTGCCCGCACCAAGGAGCTCATGGAGGAGTTTGGCTCCGTCAACAAGGCGTAAGTAGCGGTTTAACTTTCCCGTCGGAGGCCCCGTTCACCCTACGCTTTTCCCTTGCGCTCACCTGGCTTTGCCAGAAGTCGCGCAATGGGAAAAGCTTCGGGTGAACGGGGCCTCCTTCGTTAACTCGCCACAGGGTTACTGGGCTGAATTCATTTTTTATAGGTACCGTTTATCGGTGTTGAGGGTTCCTTTATTGGGGCTTTCTTTTTATCTCGCTACAATGGACTTCAAGAGTTCTAATGACTTGGAGTTTGGTATGGCTGTTATTAATGTGCTGCCTTCGGATGGGAAGGTTATTGACGAGGGTCCTGTTGGTTGCTCTGTTGATGTTTGCAATGATGACTTCCGTTTTCTAGATGTTGGCTTGCCACCCGAGATTCTGCGTTTAAAGGACGCGGGGTATCTTTCGCAGGCTATTGAGGCTTGCGACCGCCTACTTGCCCAAGATCCCGATCCCTCGCTTGCTGCCTGCGTTCGTGCCGAGCGGTATCGCATGCTTGAGACGCCGCTTCATTTTTCGGTGTCGCGCGATCGAGCTATTGCGATGATTCGCGAGGAGTGGCCTGAGTTTACCGAGGAGCAGTTTGACGATCTGATTGACCGTAAGCGTATTGACTGGCGCTTTATCGATGGCGAGCTGTTCGTTCTCGACAACTTCCTCGATTCGCTTCGCGTATATCCCAAAGAGGTCCCCGGCATGCGTCCCGATTCTACGGACGGAATAGCACTGCGCGACGAGATGCTCAAGGAGATGGAGTCACAAAACGGATTGGCTCGCGTCATTACGCTTAAAGCGTCCGTGTCTGTCCCCGGCGCTCTGGAGGGAGAGACCGTTTGCGCTTGGCTTCCCGTCGCGGCTGCCTGCCGTCAGCAGTCTCGGGTCGAGATTCTCGACATGACGCCGGAGGGTGCTGTTGCTCCCGCGAACGCTTCGGCGCGTACCGCCTCGTGGTCTTCTTCGAGTGAGCGCTCATTCTCGGTGACTTATCGTTATCACATCGATGCTGCTTATTGTGATGTCTACGGTGGCACACTTCCGGTTCATCCGCGTATGGACGCGCCTCTGCCCGAGGATATTTCCGAGGACCGTCCGCACATTGCATTCACGCCGTATCTGCAGCAGCTGACGGCCGGTGTTGTTGACGGACTCGAGGATCCGCTCGATCGCGCTCGTGCTATCTATGATTATCTGACGCAGCATATCGACTATCGCTATCAGCCGCCGTACTTGCTTTTGGGATCTATTGCCGATGACTGCGCGCATTCGCTCCGCGGCGATTGCGGCGTTATGGCGCTCACGTTTATCACCATGTGCCGTATCGCGGGCGTGCCTGCCTGTTGGCAGAGCGGCCTGTACGTTGCGCCCGATTCGGTGGGGTCGCACGACTGGGCAGAGTTCTATACGCCGCAGACCGGTTGGCTCAACGCCGACGTGTCATTTGGATCTTCTGCTCACAGGATGGGGGAGGAGTGGCGCCGCCGTCACTACTTTGGCAATCTCGACCCATGGCGTATGGTGGCCAACAATCGATTCCAGGCAGAGTTTGAGCCCTCTTTCGACGGCATGCGCGAGGACCCTTACGATAACCAGATGGGTGAGGCTTCGGTCGACGGTCGCGGATGCCGTCAGCGCGAGATGCTACGCACGGTCGAACTCATCGAAATGCTCGAAGTTCCATTTTCGGACTAATCGGTAGAAAGCTGTGATAAACTAACTCACGCATTGCGTGCCCGAGTGGCGGAATTGGCAGACGCAGTGGACTCAAAATCCACCGTTGGCAACAACGTGCGAGTTCGAGTCTCGCCTCGGGCACCATACATGCAAGTGAGCGTTCAAGGGGGTTGCGGCCCCCTTTTTCGTGCCGAACTCGCGTGAGCGCGCGAAGCGTTAAGCAAACAGGCCTGTGGCCTGTCTGTAGCGGAGCGTGGCGAGGGCGCCACGCGCCCGAAGCCTGGGGCTTCGCGAAGCGAAGGCCCTTCGAGTCTCGCCTCGGGCACCATACATGCAAACGAGCGTTCAAGGGGGTCAAGGCCCCTTTTTCGTGTACGTAATGTGATAACGCGCTGTACGTGTTATTATTCGCAAGGCGTTGTTCCCGCAATGCCCTAAAGAGGAACCCGAGGGTTCCCACCTTTTGGCGCCAATGAGCAGCTGACTGGTCATACAAATTAGATTCTCTTCCTCAAATCGAGGATGTCTATGTGTACGACCTGGTTGCTGAGAAGCGCCGGGTTATTTTTTTATGAATGGAGGTAGGGAAAATAGCTAAGTCTGATGACACCCGCATCAACGACGAGATTACTGCATCTTCGTGCCGTTTGATTGGCGTCGATGGCTCTCAGCTCGGCCTGTTCGCCATCCGCGATGCCCAGCGCGTCGCCGACGATCAGGGTCTCGACCTGGTCGAGATCGCTCCCAACGCGGAGCCGCCGGTCTGCAAGGTCATGGACTACGGTAAGTTCAAGTACCAGCAGGCCATGAAGGCCAAGGCTGCTCGTAAGAACCAGTCCAAGGTCGAGGTCAAGGAAATGAAGTTCCGACCCAAGATCGACGTTGGCGACTACGAGACCAAGAAGGGCCACGTTCTGCGTTTCCTCAAGAAGGGCGCACGCGTTAAGATCACCATCATGTTCCGCGGCCGTGAGATGGCTCACCCGGAGCAGGGCCTTAACGTTCTCGAGCGTCTCGCCGAGGATCTCAAGCCTTACGCTACGGTCGAGTCCAAGCCTAAAATGGAAGGCCGTAACATGCTTATGCTGCTCGCCCCGATTAAGGGCGCCTTCGATGAGGATAAAGCGGCAAGCGATACCAAGTAACTAGTGTTCTGTAACCGATTAAGGAGTATTTCATGCCTAAGATGAAGTCCCACAGCGGCACCAAGAAGCGTTTCCGCAAGACTGGTACCGGCAAGCTTATGCGCGCCAAGGCTTTCAAGAGCCACATCCTGAGCAAGAAGTCCACCAAGCGTAAGCGTGGCTTCCGTCAGGAGACCGAGATCGCCGCTGCCGACCGCAAGGTCATCAAGTCGCGTCTCGCCTAAGTTCGCGTTCCCGTTTTTCGTTTTACCGTCTAGGAGTTGATAGAACATGGCACGTATTAAGCGCGCTGTTGCCGCCAAGAAGAAGCGCCGTACCGTTATGCACCGTGCGAAGGGTTACTACGGTGCCGCTTCGCGTACTTACAAGCATGCTAAAGAGCAGGTCCAGCACTCCCTGCAGTATCAGTATCGTGATCGCCGCAACAAGAAGCGCGAGATCCGTTCTCTCTGGATCACTCGTATCAACGCTGCTGCTCGTCTGAACGACATCTCTTACTCTCAGTTCATGCACGGCCTGAAGGTTGCCGGCATCGAGCTCGACCGCAAGGTCCTGGCTCAGATGGCTTACGAGGACATCGAGTCCTTCAACGAGCTGGCTACCATCGCCAAGAAGGCTCTCGAGGCCTAATAGGTTCTCTTGAATCGCTAGGGGAGTGTCGCGTTGTGCGCGGCGCTCCCTCTTTTTTATCGAAAGCGCTGGTCTACATTGCTAAAAGCGCGGGTAGATAAACACTTACAGGTGACCGATCTCTATATATTCCTGAACCAAAGGGTCATCATCTGATACGTGCGGAAGATCCACACCAGTCTTTCTATTACCTATAGAAAGCAATATGTTGTGTAGGACTTGTGAAGAGTGGAATTGACGTCCCACAGGGCTTCGCGGTCTGGCAATATATCTCCTTGCCGCGCGGCCCGGTCGGACCGGACCAGCCGCCAGGCGTGCACCTTGAGAACCGGATACTGCGAGGATGGACACATTCAGTGTCGCATCCGGGCAGACATCGAACCATTTGAAATGGTCTAACTTGGATTTGTT
>USAY01000075.1 GCA_900552755.1 uncultured Collinsella sp. | reverse complement strand
TTGGTGCTCGGTTGTTTCCGTTGTGTTACTGCCCAAAGACCTCTTCGGCGATGCGCGCGCTTTCGGCGGCATCCTTGGCGTAGTAGTCCGCGCCGATCTGCTTGGCGTATTCGGGGGTGAGCACGGCGCCACCTACGATGATCTTGACGCCCGGAACCTCGGCATGGAGCAACTTGATGGTCTCCTCCATAGCGACGACCGTGGTGGTCATAAGCGCCGAGAGGCCGACGAGCTTAATGTCGCGCTCCCGTACGGTCTTGAGTACCTCTTGCGGGTCGACGTCGCGGCCTAGGTCAAAGACGGTGTAGCCGTAGTTATCGAGCAGCATCTTGACGATGTTCTTACCGATGTCGTGGATATCGCCTTTAACGGTGGCCACGCAGATCTTGCCCTTGTCGGCAATCTCGCCGGCGGGCATCAGGCGCTTGATGGTGTCAAAGCCCACACGCGCGGCCTCGGCCGAGGCCATAAGCTGCGGCAAGAAGAACTTGCCCTGGTCAAAGAGGACGCCAACCTCGTCGAGGGCGGGGATAAAGTGATTGTTGATGAGGTCCATGGCGTCATGGTCTGCCAGCAGACGCTCGGTCTCGGCCGCGATTTCGCCCTTGCGGCCCGAGACGACCATGCGTCGAATCGGGTCGTCGTTGCCGTCGGTGCCGGGGGCGCTTGCAGCAGGCGCGGCATCACTCGATGTGGCCTGAGCTGCTGCCGGGTTTGCGGCGATCTTATACGGATCGGTCCAGCCGGCGTAGCGCTCGATGTATCCGGTCGAGCCCTCGTCCTCAACGCTCAGGACGCGATAGCTGTAGACGGTGTCCATAAAGCGCTTGGAACCCGGGTTCATGATGGGGGCGTCCAGGCCCGCGCCAAAGGCGGCGGCCAAAAAGACCGAACCCAGCAGCGGGCGGGCAGGCAGGCCAAAGCTGATGTTCGACACGCCGAGCGCGCACTTGACGCCCAGACGCTCCTTGCACAGGGACATGGCGCGCAGGATCTGCTCGGCCTGGCGTTGATTGGTCGAGGCGGTCATGACCAGGCAGTCGATGAGGATGCGGTCCGGGCCGATGCCGTAACGGGCAGCCTCGGCCACGATGCGCTCGGCGATGGCAAAGCGGGCCTCGGCGGTATCGGGGATGCCGCCTTCGTCGAGCGTAAGGCCGACAACGTTGGTGCCGTAGTGGGCGACCAGCGGAAAGATCTCATCCATGATCTGCTGCTTGCCATTGACCGAGTTGATGATGGGCTTGCCGGCGTAGCGGCGCACGGCGGCCTCGACGGCTGCGGGGTCGGTGGAGTCGATCTGCAGCGGCAGCAGCGTGGAGCCCTGGAGCTGCTCGGTCGCCTGCTGGATGATCTTGACCTCGTCGATCTCGGGCAGGCCCACGTTGACGTCCAGGATGTCGGCGCCCTGTTCCTGCTGGCTGATGCCCTGGCTCACGACGTAGTCCAGGTCGCCGTCGCGCAGGGCCTGTTGCAGGCGCTTTTTGCCGGTGGGATTGATGCGCTCGCCGATGACGGCGATTTTGTGGCCGTCACAGGGAAGGTCCACGACCGTCTGGGCGCTCGTGGCCGACATGCTGGGCTTGCGGCGGCGCGGGCTGGGCGTGTGGTTGTCGATAAGCGTGCGCAAGGCCGCCATATGCGCCGGCGTGGTTCCGCAGCAGCCGCCCACGACGCTCACGCCGTCCTCGATCATGCCGGCGACGGCCTCGGCGTATTCGGGGGCCTGGATATCAAAGACGGTATTGCCGTCGTCGTCCACGCGGGGCAGTCCCGCGTTAGCCTGCACCATAACGGGCTTGTCGGTAACGGTGAGCATACGTGCGGCGAGCCCTCGGAGCTCGGCCGGGCCCTGGCTGCAGTTGATACCCAAAACGTCGGCGCCGATGGCGTCGAGCGTGATGGCGGCGACCTCGGGGCTCGTTCCCAAGAAGGTGCGACCGTCTTCCTCAAAGGTCATGGTGGCAAAGACGGGCAGGTCGGAGTTCTCGCGGCAGGCGAGGACGGCCGCCTTGATCTCGGCAAGGTCGGTCATGGTCTCGATAATAAAGAGGTCCACGCCCGCGTCGACGCCGGCGCGCACCTCCTCGGCAAAGAGGTCATAGGCCTCGTCGAAGCTCAGGGTGCCCAAGGGGCGAAGCAGCGCGCCGATGGGGCCGATATCGCCGGCGACGTAGCGGGCGCCGGCCTCGCGGGCGCAGGCGACAGCGGCGGCAAAGACATCTGCCACGGTGGCGGCGCCGTCGAGCTTGTGGGCGTTGGCGCCAAAGGTGTTGGCGGTGATCACGTCGCAGCCGGCCTCGACGTACTGACGCTGAATATCGCTAATGACCTGGGGCTCCTCAAAGTTGAGCAGCTCGGGCAGGGCGCCTGCCTTCATGCCGGCGGCCTGCAGCATGGTGCCCATGCCGCCGTCAAACAGCAGGTGCCCGGTGCCCTCGATGGCGGCGCGCAGGCGATCGTCCTTAATGTGCAGGTCGTCGATCGTGCGCGTTTTGTACGCGGCACCGTTGCGGCGTGCGGCATCAACGGGCGCCGCCAGCGCAGCACCGTCAGAATCATGAGTGATAAGTATGTTTGAGCTATTCGCCATGTGCGTCCATTTCGTCTAGAGCCCACTGAGGAATATCTATTTGAAGAGATTTGTCGGGCTCGATATCTTCGATTCGCTTGTTGTAGTGGGCAAGAAGCCGTGCGACATTTAATCGAATTAGGTCTCGCTTGTAGAACGATAATTCTTCAATATTGATGCCGATAAACGATTCGAGCGCGATAACCTGTACGCGATTGCCGAGTCCTTCACTTTCGAACAGTCCGTAAGCGAAGGAAACTTTTTCGTGGGGGACAACGACGATGGGCCGAATGCCATTTCGAATGTTATCTCGGCATCGATCGGTCAATTTGGCCATTGGCGATACGGTCACATGAAATGCAGCATCATTGATTTGGAAATCGCCAGAACGGTCTGTCTGCTGGTCGGCGGCGTTTGAGTTGTCCTTTCCGATTTCTATGGTTGGAAATAACATCTCTAGTTTTGCACCTACCAGGTGCTGTGCGACGGTACCCGTTGGCTTATCGGACCGTAGGCTTGCTTCGGCTAGGATATCATCGACAATGACGGAAATTGGTTTTTGAAGATCGATTTCGGCTTTGATTCTCTGCCGGTTAAAGAAATCGACCTGGATTCGCTCGACGAAGAAATTGGCGATTGCATTCGCAGCTTCAAGACGAGTGTCTTCGCAAGTGTCACTGGGTAGGGCAGAGTTGATAATTGCGGCAAGCTCAAGCGCCATTGGGAGTGTGCCGCGTGAGGTTCTGCCGCCCTCTGATGCGAAGGCACGCGTTTCCCCATGTCTGGCTAAAACTGTTTTGATGCATGCTCCACTTAGGCCTCGTACTTGGCTCCCCTTGTCCGATTGCACATAATCGTCGGTGAGCGGAAAACGGTTCTGCAACAGCTCGCTTATGCCTATGCCAACCGCCATGACGTTACGGTTGACATTGCCTCGCTTGCTGCGCTTGGATTCGTACCAGAGCTCAATGGCATCCAAGATGCCTTTATCGGGCTCGCTCAAGGAGCAATTGGTCATTTCCATTATTGTCCACTCCGTTCCTTGAAGACATAAGCGCGGGTTTGACTGCATTTTTTATAAGCCAAGTGACAACTGGTACGGCAACTGCATCGCCGAATGCGTAGCGAATCTGAGCATCAGAGAAGCCGCTAAACTGACATGAGTCAGCACCTTGGAGACGGGCATATTCAGTTCCAGTCATCCAGCGAACTTCTATCTTTCCGTTTTCGCATATAACGACTGCCTGTCTTGATGAGCCGCCGCGAGCCGTTCTTAGACATCCGGCAATTTCTTCTTCACGGATTTCCCAGCGCACAACGCCCGATCGCGTGCGACGGTAAGCAGTGCGAACAATTTTTTCTTTGGCATTTAAGAAGCGCTGAAGGCGCTCTGCTTGATGCGGTGCAAGTGAGTCGATAAATGCTTGTATTTGGTTTTTGTTCCACCAACGCTTGTCGTCCTCGGGAATATTTTCAACAACCATTGCAAGGCCCGTCATACGAAGTGGGCTCGGCTCGTTTAGGTGAGAGACGTGCGTAATGAGTGAAGGGTCGGAGTGAATCCAGGAGACCTTTTCAGGTCGAAGCGAGGAATCGAGTCGGCTGTTGGGAAGAGGGTTTTTTAATCCGACGACAAACATGCGGGGGCGTGACTGGGGAAGCCAATGCCGTGCATCGATAAAATAAGCGTCGCATGAATAGCCTAAACGATTAAATTCCTGGCAAACGAGTCTAAAGTCATCACTGTTATTAGACGTGGCAAGGCCGATGACATTTTCGAGAACAAGTGCCCGCGGGGCACGATCGCTCATTCCTTCGATGGCCTTAATAAAGCCAAAGAACGCACTGGACTCTTTGCCAGAGACAAGTCCCTCCCTGTTTCCCGCGAGAGATAAGTTTGTGCAAGGGCTTGACGCCCATGCGATGTCGGCTTGGGGTATTAGGTCGGGGTCGAGTGTGTGGACATCCTGCTCGACTAGATGCTCATCGCCCCAACACTGGCTGTACATGGCGCATTTAGTATGGTCTATGTCATTTGCCCAGATTGTTTTGATTCCGGCTTTTGCCATGCCGGCACGAGCCAAGCCAATGCCTGAAAAAAACTCAAGCGCGGTTAGTTGTGGCGAGAACTGCAGAATGTTGTGCATGTACTGGCTTTCAGATAGTTGTTATTTGGCATCTTATGGTACTTGTTTGTGAGGACATCCGCTTACATACGGATGAGATTCCCTCGATACCGTGCCATCAATTGACATTTTATTCAGAATGCGAATAGCAGGTGGTGTGGGCGGCGCGGAAGCGGCAGTGCTCACGCATGCGGCAGATATTGCAGGTGGGGCGACTCTGGGCGTCGTGGACTTCGCCGTCAAACAGACCGATCACCGCGGTCACGCTCTTGGTGGGCATGAGCAGGCTGGTGGGGGTGACGGTAAGTCCAATGAGACGCGTGGCGTTGAGTGCATCCACGATCGAGCGCTGGGCAGAGAGCGGGCAGTCGCCATAGCCGGGACTGAAGCGCCAGTTGCCGGCGAGTCCGTGTGCGGCGGCCGCAGCCTTGACCTGCTGGTCCATTTGCTCAACGGCGGCTTCCACGTAAGCGGAGCACGCGGCGTCGAGCACGGCGCCCTCCAGGGGATGTTGGGCTCCCGTGATGCGCAGGCGACGCTCGGCGTCCATGCCGAGGGTGCATGCCATGAGCGCGGCAAAGCGGGCGTCTTTGAGATGACGATAGATATCGCGACCGCGCAGTTCAACGTTGGTGCCGACCAGGCGAATGCAAGGTTCTCCCTGCTCGTCCACACCCGTGGCATCGACGGCAAACACGCGGCGCACGCCACGGGGCTCAATGTCCAATTCCAGACGTTCAACGACAAGCTCAATACGCTGCGACAACTCGGGCTCAATCTGCTGGCCGCCGTAACCCAGATACCGCAGCATCTCGGCACGGTCGACACGGGGATGGTGCGCAGCATCGACACGGTAAAGCGCCGGCGACGCAAGGTCGGCCGGCACTTCGACAAAAGCTGTATCGATGTGCGGTTTTTCCATTACCCTAGGCGCTCCATAATGGTTACGGCGATCGCAGGACGGTTCATAGTGTACAGGTGCAAGCCGTCGGCGCCGTGCTCCTTGAGGTCGCAAAGCTGGCGGGCTGCATAATCTACACCGGCTGCCTGCAGGCTCTCGGGGTCGTTCTCGTACTTGGCGAGAATCTTGATGACGGGGGAGGGCAGCGACGCGCCGCACATAAAGACCATGCGGCTGATCTGCGACTTGCCCATAAACGGCATGATGCCCGCGGTAATGGGCACGGTGATGCCGGCCTTGTCGGCAAGCTCGCGAAAACGGTAGAAGCACTCGTTATCAAAGAAGAGCTGTGTCACAAAGAAGCTCGCGCCGGCGTCCTGTTTTTGCTTGAGGTGTTCGACCGAGAGGTTGAGATCCTCACAGGCAATGTGGCCCTCGGGGTAGGCTGCGGCGCCCACGCAAAAGCCGGCGTCGACGAGCTCGGGGATGAGGTCGCGGGCGTAGGCGTAGTCGGAGGCGGGCTTGTCGTCCTCGGTCGCGCCGGCAGGGAGATCGCCACGCAGGGCCAGAATGTTTTCAACGCCGGCGGTGCGATACTCGTCGATCTTGGCGGCGATGTCGGCGTGGGTGCGGCCCACGCAGGTGAGGTGTGCCACCGAGGGCGTGTCGAATTCGCTCGAAATCATATGCGCGATGGGGGCGGTGGTGGCACCGTTGCCCGAGCCGCCGGCCGAGCAGGTGACCGAGACAAAGCTCGGCGAAAGCTTGCACAGATTGCCTGCCACTTCGCGAGCCGTGTCGAGGGTGAGCTCGCCCTTGGGCGGGAACATCTCAAACGAAACGGGCGCGGTGCCCTGGGATGCTGCCTGCTTAAAAACCTCGTCGACGCGCATATCGTGCTCCTCTAGATACGTAATAGTGTGACGTGTTGTAAGGATTCTACAGCACCACTGTGTCACGGTGGAGTTTCACTCGTTATTCGGGGATACCAATCAAAGATGCCTTGCTATCGGCTTTCTCTATAACAGAGCGGCTAATCTAGGCACGGACTATAAAGACTGGTATCTGATGCAAAATACCAGTTAATAGAGCTCCATCCCAAATTGACTACCCTTAAACCATGGGGAGAGGTCTGCAATTTATGCAGTTGATTGGCTGTTGAGGGTGGCAACGCCGCCTCGATAGGGTAACCTCATTGATTGGTTTCGCGACAGCAACATAACGGTAATGTCGCGGAAACACGGCGAGTCTAAGCTATGACTCGTTCGTTAGTAATCAACACCGCTTCTCACGCGGTGCCGATACGAAGGGAGTTCCGTATGGCCGAACTTACTGACCGCTTCGGGACCATGGTGTTCTCTGAGGAAGTCATGAAGGACTACCTCCCCAAGGACATTTGGAAGCGCCTTGCTGCAACCCTCGAGGGCGGTGAGCCGCTCGACCTGGATGTGGCCAACGCCGTTGCCCATGCCATGAAGGTCTGGGCCATCTCCAAGGGCGCGACGCACTACGCGCACTGGTTCCAGCCGCTTTCGGGCATTACTTCCGAGAAGCACGACAGCTTCCTGGAGCCCAACCACGACGGCACCGCCATTACCAAGTTTACGGGCAAGAACCTCATCCAGGGCGAGCCCGATGCCTCGAGCTTCCCCAACGGCGGCCTGCGTGCTACCTTCGAGGCCCGTGGCTACACCGCTTGGGACCCCACTAGCCCCGCCTTTATCAAGGACGATGTCCTGTGCATCCCCACGGCTTTCTGCTCCTACACGGGCGAGGCCCTGGACAAGAAGACCCCGCTGCTGCGTTCCATGACCGCGCTCTCGCGTGAGTCTAAGCGCGTTTTGGCGCTGTTTGGCAAGACCCCCAAGAAGGTCGTTCCTTCCGTGGGCGACGAGCAGGAGTACTTCCTGATCAAGAAGGACGCCTATCGCAAGCGCAAGGACCTGGTCATCACCGGTCGCACCCTCTTTGGTGCTGCTCCCTGCAAGGGCCAGGAGCTCGAGGAGCACTACTTTGGCGCTATCCGCCCCACCGTCTCGGCCTATATGAAGGACCTGGACGATGAGCTGTGGGCGCTTGGCATTCCCGCCAAGACCAAGCACAACGAGGTCGCTCCCTGCCAGCATGAGCTCGCCCCTGTCTATGGCGAGGTCAACGAGGCCATCGACCAGAATCTGGTCATGATGGAGAAGATGAAGCTCATCGCCTCCCGCCACGACTTGGTCTGCCTGCTGCACGAGAAGCCCTTCGAGGGCATCAACGGCTCGGGCAAGCACAACAACTGGTCGCTTGGCACCGAATCCGAGAATCTGCTCGATCCGGGCGACACTCCGCTCGACAACCTGCAGTTCATCGTCTTCCTCACCGCGGTGATCGAGGCCGTCGATAACTATCAGGAGCTCCTGCGTGCCTCCGTTGCCTCGGCCGGCAACGATCATCGTCTGGGCGCCAACGAGGCTCCTCCGGCGATTATGTCCATCTTCCTGGGCGACCAGCTTACCGAGGTCGTCGAGAAGATCATCGATGGCAAGGCTTCCGTCCATGCCACGCGCGGCGTGCTCGACCTGGGCGCCGATACCCTGCCCAAGCTGATGCAGGACAACACCGACCGCAACCGCACCTCCCCGTTTGCCTTCACCGGCAACAAGTTCGAGTTCCGTGCCTGCGGCTCCGAGCAGAACGTCTCCGACTCCAACCTGGTGCTCGATGCCGCCGTGGCCAAGTCGCTCAAGTCCTTCGCCGACGCGCTTGAGGGCACGCCCGAGGATGAGTTCCAGGACGCCGCGCTCGAGTACTGCAAGAAGGTGCTAACCGACCACCAGCGCATCCTCTTCTCCGGCGATGGCTACTCCGATGAGTGGCCCGTCGAGGCCGAGAAGCGCGGCCTTGCCAACAACAAGACCACGGCCGACGCCCTGCCCGCCTTTGTTTCCGATAAGGCAATCGCGCTCTTTGAGGAGACGGGTGTCCTGACCAAGGCCGAGGCTCAGTGCCGCTACGACTGCAAGCTCGAGAAGTACAACAAGCTCATGAACATCGAGGCTACCACGATGGTTCGCGAGGCGCGTCGTACCTATCGCCCGGTCATTACCGCCTATGCCACCAAGGTCGCTAAGGGCCTTGAGACTATTCGTGCCGCCGGCGCCGAGGCCGCCATGCAGTGTGAGCAGAACACGCTCAACAAGCTCTGCAACGGCATCACCACCATCAACGACTCCATCAAGGCGCTTGACGCCGTGCATCAGAAGGCTGAGGCCCTCGATGGCCAGGAGCAGGCCAACGTGTACGCGCACGAGGTCGTTCCCGCTATGGATGCGCTGCGTGCCGCCGTGGACGCCATGGAGGAGATCGTGGCAGCCGACTACTGGCCGGTCCCGACCTACGACGACATCCTGTTCTACGTGTAGGGCGTAACTGACATATCGTCACGGTATTGAGCCGGGGTCCGCATCATGCGGGCCCCGGTTTTTGTTTGCGAAGGGCGCTTTGAAGCCCGTTTTGCTACCGATTTGCCTAGGTATAAAGGGCTATGGGCAAAAAACGTCAAATATGAGTACTGTCACAAGTCCTGTAGCATTATCTTTTTGCAAAATATGCAGTGTTACACAACATATGTCCAAGTACTTAGCCGATAAACGTCTGCAATTCTTCCACCTTAGGACCCCTGGCGGGTCGCGCGCGCAGACGTGGTGTAAGAGTGTCCTGAGGTCCGTCGCTGCAAGTC
>USAY01000074.1 GCA_900552755.1 uncultured Collinsella sp. | reverse complement strand
GGCGTGACGGCAACCATCGACGGCAAGCACGTCGTCGTTGGCAACGCAAAGATGCTCGCCGCGGCCGGAGTCGAAGCGCCCGATTGCGAGGTCGTCGGAACGATTCTGCATGTGCTCGTTGACGGCGTGTACGCCGGCCACATCGTGATTGCAGACACCGTCAAGGCCGATGCTGAGCAAACGATTCGCGACCTGCACGCCGCCGGTGTCAAGCGCACCGTCATGCTCACGGGCGACCGCGAGGAGGTTGCGGCGTCTGTGGTCAAGCAACTCAGTCTCGACGAGTTCCACGCGCAGCTGCTGCCGGGCGATAAGGTCGAGCGCGTCGAGGCGCTGCTTGCAACCGAGAGTGGCAAGGGCAAGCTCGCCTTTGTGGGCGACGGCATCAACGATGCGCCCGTGCTTACGCGCGCCGATGTGGGCATTGCCATGGGCGCTATGGGTTCTGACGCTGCGATCGAGGCCGCCGATGTCGTGCTCATGGACGACAAGCCGTCCAACATTTCCCGCGCGATCCGCGTGGCACGCAAGACCATGACGATCGTCTGGCAGAACATCATCTTTGCGCTGGGCGTTAAGCTGCTGATCCTTGTGCTGGCAGCGCTGGGCATCGCCAACATGTGGCTTGCCGTGTTCGGCGACGTAGGCGTGGCGATCATCGCCATCCTGAACGCCATGCGCGCGATGGGTGTCAAGAACTTGTAGCGTTCGTGGGCTGTCCGGCCGGGGCCGGGCTTGGTTTTGAAAACGTCCTCGACCAATGAAGTGCCCCCGTTCTGCTCCTTCGGAGCTACGAACGGGGGCACTTCTGGTCTGCGGAATGTTTTCAAAACCAAGCCCGGCCCCGGCCTGCGGTAACGTTGCTGGCGGTTCTTGGGCATCGCTTGCTGGTGGGGTTCCTTGTCTGAGTTGGACTTAGTTGGTGGGACCACTCATCTCGGTCGCTGTCCCGCGCCGCTGCGGGAGTGCTAGTCGGTCATTATTGGCGCCGAAGCACCGTCCCGTCCCAGCATCGCCCTCAGCTTCTCGAAGCTTTCCTCGCTTAGGCAGTGCTCCATGTGGCAGCCCTCTTGCGACGCGACCTCAGCCGAAACACCCGCATCCTCCAGCAGCCCCACGAAAAAGCAGTGACGCTCCCACATTTGACGAGCGACCTCCAGACCACGCTCCGTCAGATGAACATCTCGCTTGCCCATTTCGACGTAGCCGTTGTTCTCCAACGTCGCCATAGCTTTTGAAACGCTTGCCTTAGTTACGCCAAGGTACTCTGCAACATCAATCGAGCGCACGATGCCCTGACGTTGCGACAGAACGTAGATCGATTCGAGATAGTCTTCTCCGGATTCACGTAGGGCCATGGGCCGCCTTTCGCAATGATTGCTAGTTAGCCTTTGGATACTTTCCACGGCTAACTTTACCGCAAAAGTTGCCCATGTCTTACTACTTTGCCTAAAAGTTAGCCGCGTTTCACAAAACGTGCGGGACGAAAACAAAATGGGGACGCCCCGCAAGGAATGTCCCCAGGTGCCAGGTGCCGGCCCGCAGCTACACGAGTCCAAAGTGCTTCGCAGCGTTGTAGATGCCGTCGTCGTCCACGGCAGTCGTCACATAGGTCGCTGCAGCTTTCACCGTGTCCTGCGCGTTACCCATGGCCACACTTGTGCCCACGGCCGAGAACATCGACAGGTCGTTCTCGCCGTCGCCAAAGGCAATCGCCTCGCTCGCGTCGATACCAAGCCGCTCGAGCGTCGCCGCCACGCCCAGGTCCTTGCCGCCGTTAGCGGGAATAATGTCGCAGAACAGGTCGCACCAGCGCGTGGTGAGCGAATGCGACACGGCGTCGGTCACGATATGTTCGTCGGCCGGGTCCACAAAGGCGCAGAACTGGTAGACCGGTGCGTCAAAGGCGTGCTCAAACGGCTCCTCGTGGTAGACGATTCCCGCGTTGCTGCCAGCCGTCACCACGCGCTCGGACAGGCGGTTCACAAACGAGTTCTCGCCCTGCATGCACAGCGAGTCGTAGCGCCCCTGCGCCACCTGGTCCACAATCACCGCGACGTCGTCCGGATCGATCGGACAGCTGCGGTAAACCCCCTCGGCATCAAAGCAGTGCTGACCCGAGAGCGTAATGTACGCATCCCAACCCAGGTCGAACAGCCAGTCCGGTATCTGGTAGGTCGGGCGACCCGTGGCGATCACGCACGCAATCCCCTGCTCGTGAAAGCTATCGAGCACCTGCTGCGCCGACGCCGGAATCCGGTGCGTCTTAAAGCTCAGCAGCGTGCCGTCGATATCGAAAAATGCGGCCTTGATCATCCTCGTCTACTCCTCGCCCTCGAGCTTTTCGCTCGCCTCGAGCCACGCCATCTCCAGCTCGTCCATGGCGGCGTGAGCCTCGTCGATCTTTGCCTGCTGCTCGCCGAGCGCCGTGTAGTTGGTGGGATCGACTTGGGCCATTGCTGCCTCGGCCTCCTCAACGCGGGTGCGCTGCGTCTCCATCTTGCGCTCGAGCGAACTCACCTCGCGGCGGAGCTTCTGGCGCTCGGCGTTGGACAGGCCGTTGGGCTGACCGCTCGACTTGGGCTTTTCGGCCGCAGCTGCCGCGGCACCGGTGTCGAACGTGCCGGTCTTGGCGCTCGGCGCGCCCACGGGCTCGCCCTCGGCGGTAGCGTTGCACAGGCGCAGGTACTGGTCCACGCCACCGGGCATATGCGTCAGGTGGCCGTCGAGCAGCGCCCACTGCTGGTCGGTCACGCGCTCCATCAAAAAGCGGTCGTGCGTCACCAGGATCAGCGTGCCGGGCCAGCCGTCCAGCAGGTCCTCGACAATCGCGAGCATGTCGGTATCCAGGTCGTTGCCCGGCTCGTCCAGGATGAGCACGTTGGGCTCGTCCAGAATCGTCAGCAACAGCGACAGGCGACGGCGCTGGCCGCCCGAAAGATCGCCGATGCGGCTCCAGAGCTGCTGCGTCGTAAAGCCCAGGCGCTCGCAAAGCTTCTCGGGCGAAGTCTCCTTGCCGTCGATGACGTAGTACTTCTTATAGTGGCTGAGCACCTCGCGGATCGTGTCGCCCATGTAGGGCTCGAGCTCCTCGAGCTGCTGCGACAACACACCAAAGCGCACCGTCTGGCCAATCTTTACACGGCCGCGCAGGGGCGCGATCTTGCCCTGAATCACGTCGAGCAGTGTCGACTTGCCGGCGCCGTTCTCGCCCAAAAGACCATAGCGGTCGCCCGCGCCGATGAGCCAGGTCACATCGGTGAGCACCTGCTTGGGCGCGCCGTCGGTATCGGCATAGCCGGCGTCCACGTCGACCACATCGATAACCTGCTTGCCCAGGCGGCTCACGGCCAGGCGCTTGAGCTCCAGCTCGTCACGCACGGGCGGCACGTCAGCGATCAGCTCGCGAGCGGCATCAACGCGAAACTTGGGCTTGGTGGAACGCGCCTGGGCGCCGCGGCTCAGCCACGCGAGCTCCTTGCGCGCCATGTTGCGACGGCGTTCCTCGGTAACCGCGGCCATGCGGTCGCGCTCCACGCGCTGCAGGATATATGCGGAGTAGCCGCCCTCGAAGGGATCGACCTGGCCGTCGTGGACCTCCCACATGCTGGTGCAGACCTCGTCCAAGAACCAGCGGTCGTGCGTGACCACGAGCATGGCACCCTGGCCGCGCTGCCAGCGGGCCTTTAAGTGACGCGCGAGCCAGTTGATGGTGCGCATATCCAGGTGGTTGGTGGGCTCGTCGAGCATGAGCACGTCGTAATCGCCGATCAGCAAGCGCGCGAGGTCCACGCGACGGCGCTGACCGCCCGAAAGCTCGCCCACCGTGCCCTCCCAGGGCACATCGCTGATGAGGCCGGCGAGGATCTGGCGCGTGCGGGGGCTCGACGCCCACTCGTACTCGGGGGCGTCGCCCACAACGGCATGATGCACGGTATCAGTATCGACCAGGTTGTCCTTTTGGCCGAGCAGACCGATCGTCGTGCCGCGGCGGTGCGTCACGCGTCCGTCGTCGGGCTCCAGCGTGCCAGCGAGCACGCTCAGCAGCGTCGACTTGCCGTCGCCGTTTTTACCGACAATACCAATGCGGTCGCCCTCGCCCACGCCGAGCGTCACGCTATCGAAAATATGCTTGGTGGGAAACTCTAGGCTGACGGAATCGCATCCCAAAAGAATCGCCATATGCCCTGCTCCTTCGTAGAAATTCAACGTTGTCCATGATAGCAGCGAGCCCCACCCCAAACCACCACGAAGGCGCCTGTCCCCTTTGTGGTGGTCGTTTCGGTCGCAGAGTAAAAGGCGGGCCATCTCCCACAAGAGATGACCCGCTTCTCCAATCAGTCCCGCGGCAACCGTGGCCGCCGCGGGCCTCAAGCATGTCCCGGACTAGGAGAACATGCCGGTGAGGTAATCATTCAGCCGCTTATCCTTGGGCCGTTGGAAAATCTCGTCAGTCTCGTCGTACTCGACCATATCGCCCATGTAGAAGAACGCCGTGCGGTTGGACATGCGCGACGCCTGCTCCATGTTGTGCGTCACGATGACTATGGCGCGGTCGGCAACGATCGACGACATAAGGTCCTCGATCGCCAACGTCGAGATGGGGTCGAGCGCCGAGCAGGGCTCGTCAAACAGGATCACGTCGGGGTTGAGCGCCAGCGTGCGCGCGATGCACAGACGCTGCTGCTGACCGCCCGAAAGCGCATAGGCGCTCTTATCGAGCTTGTCTTTGACCTCGTCCCACAGCGCCGCGCCGCGTAAGCTTTCCTCGACCATGCGGTCGAGCTCGTCACGGTCGGTGATGCCGTGGCGCTTGGGCGCAAACGTGATGTTGTCGCGAATGGACTTGCGGAACGGGTTGGGCTGCTGGAACACCATGCCAATGGAGCGGCGCAGCTCGTAGGTGTTCTCGGTCTTGGTATTCACGTTGCGCCCGCGGTAGTTGATCTCGCCCTCCACGCGGCAGCCGCGAATCTCGCGATTCATAAGGTTGAGGCTACGCAAGAAGGTCGACTTACCGCAGCCCGAAGGCCCGATGAGCGCCGTGATCTCGCCCTTGTGAAAGTCGAGCGACGTATTGTGCAGGGCATGGTGGTCGCCATAGTACACGTTGACGTCCTTGGTGGAGAGCACAACCTCGTCGCTCACGGCCTTGCCGCTCACGCGCACGCGCTTCTCGCTCTCCCCCACGCTCGACAGGAAGTCCCGGGTGTCGGACGATGCTGCTTCGGTTGCGGGCGTTACATTCATCTCGCTCATTCGGCCGTCATCTTCCTTGCCAGTTGCTTGCCCACAATGCGGGCGATTACGTTAAACAGCAGCACGCAAATCATCAGCAGTGCCGCGGTACCCCAAACGATCTGCTGGGCCTCGGGGCTGCCTTCGCCATAGATCTTGTAGATATGCACGGCGAGCGACTCACCGGGGCGGAACACGTTCCAGGCGCAAGTAGGGCTCGACAGGTTAAGGCTCAAGAAGTTGAGGCGAACCGGCGAGCTCATGCCCGAGGTAAAGAGCAGCGCCGCGGCCTCGCCAAAGACGCGGCCGGCCGAAAGCACGATGCCGGTCACGATAGCGGGCATGGCCTCGGGAATCAGGATGTGCAGCATGGCCTCCCAGCGGGTGAGGCCCATGGCCAGGCACGCATCGCGCTGGGCCTGCGGCACGTCCTCGAGCGCCTGCTGGATCACGCGCACCAGAATGGGGATATTGAACATGGTGAGCGCGACGGCGCCGGAGATGATGGAGTACTTCCAGCCCAGCTGCACCGAGAACACCAGAAAACCGAACATGCCGACAACGATGGAAGGCAGCGAGGACAGCGTCTCGATGGCGGTGGAGGCAATGTCGCGGACGGGTCCGTCGGGTGCGTACTCAACCAAAAAGACCGCGCCACCCAGGCTGATGGGCACCGAGATGATCAGGGTGATCAGCAGCAGGTAGAACGAGTCGAACAGCTGGTAGAGCACGCCGCCCTGCGTTCCGTTGGCGCGCGACGGCTCCGTGAGAAAGCCCGGCTGGAACAGCGTCGAGATGCCCTCGAACAGGATATAGGCCACCATGGAGACGACGATGAGCATGACGATGGCGACGATCGCCGTCAACACGCCCGTGGCGAAGCGGTCCTGCTTTTGGACACGCCCGAGCCTCGCCTCGTCGATGTGGATACGCGTGCTAGCCACGAGCCTTCGCCCCCTTGCGGCCGATAAGGTGGATGATCAGGATGAAGATGAGACTCATGCCCATCAGCAGCAGACCGAGCGCCCACAGAACATCGTCCTGGGCCGAGCCCTCGGCATAGACCGCCATAGACGTGGTGAGCGTGGTGGTGATGGTGGACGCCGGCGACAGCAGCGACGTCGGCATGGCCTCGATACCGCCGATGACCATGCGCACGGCGAGCGTCTCGCCAAAGGCGCGGGTCATGCCAAGGATGACCGCGGTCATGAGCGACGGCATGGCGCTCTTGAGCACCACGTGCCAGATGGTCTGCCAGCGGGTATAGCCCAGCGCGAGCGAGCCCTGTCGGTAGCTGTCGGGCACGGCGCGCAGGCCATCGACCGAAAGCGTGGTCATGGTCGGCAGGATCATGACGGCCAGCACGATGGCGCCGGGCAAGATGCCCAGGCCCGTGCTCACGTGGAAAACGCTCTTCATAAGACCGACGACCACGTGAAAACCGATCAGGCCAAAGACGACCGAGGGGATGCCGGTCAAAAGCTCAATGAGCGGCTGAAAGATCTTAGAGCCAAACTTAGGGCTAATCTCGACCGCAAAGATGGCAGAGCCGATGGCGATGGGCAGCGCGATGAGCGTGGAGAGCACCATGACCGCAAACGAGGTGACAATCAGGGGCAGGGCGCCGGTGTAGGGCAGGCCGCTTTCGGCTGTGTTGGCCAGGTCCCACTTGGTGCCGGTGAAGAACTCGACGACCGAAACGCCGTCCTTGAGAAAAGCCGAGAGGCCCTTTTGGGCGACCATAAAGATGAGCGCGGCAACGACAAGCGTCACGAGCGCAACGCACGCGCCCGTGACGCCCAGGCCCACGTTCTCAAGGTCGCGCTTTGGCAGCTGTTTTGCCATTGCAAACCTTTCCGGGGCGATTACTTATTTAGCGGAGACCTTGCCGCTGGCGTCCTTGACGACCTTCATGGCAGAGACGGGGATAAAGCCCTGCTCCTCGACGAGCTTGCCCTGGACGTCATCGGAAAGCATGAACTCCAGGAAGGCCTTGGTGGCCTCGTCGGCATCCTTAGCGCAGTACATGTGCTCGGTAGCCCAGATCTTGAAGGAGTCGTCGGTGACATTCTTGCTCTTGGGCTCGACGCCCTCGACCTTGATGGCGTTGAACTTGGAGTCATCAAAGTGCGAGAAGTCGAGGTAGGAGATGGCGTTGTCGGTACTGCCCATCTGAGTCTGGACATCGCCGGACTTGTCGAGTTCGGCGTCGCCCTTAAAGTCGACGGCCTCGTCGCCAAAAACGGCGGCCTCGAAGGTGGCACGGGTGCCAGAGCCAGCCTTGCGGTTGAGAACGACGATCTTGGCGTCGTCGCCGCCGACCTCCTTCCAGTTGGTGATCTGGCCGGAGAAGATGCCCTTGAGCTGCTCGAGGGACAGGTCGTCGACCGTCACGTTCTTGGAAACGACGGGGCCCATGCCCACGACGGCAACCTCGTGGTCGACGAGGTTCTTGACCTGGTCGGCCTCGAGCTTGGTCTCGGCGAAGACGTCGGAGTTGCCGATGGTGACGGTGCCGGCGGCAACAGCGGTCAGGCCCTTGCCCGAACCGTTACCCGAGCCGGAGACGGAGACATCGGGGTTGGCGTCCATGAACTTCTCGGCAGCGGCCTCGACGAGAGCCTGGAACGAAGAGGCACCGTCGTAAGTCACCTCGCCGGAGACGGACTCGGCAGCAGCGGCGCTACCCTTGTCGGCGGCATCGGATGCGCCGGAGCCGCCGCAACCAACGAGACCGAGACCGACGATGCTGGCAAAACCACCAGCGAGGCCGAGGAACTGACGACGAGAATAAGCCTGATCGAGCATGATCTTCCTTTCATACATGCGACTCGCGGGCACCCCACCCGCTTTGCTGTTTGGAAAGATACGGCCCCGACCGGGCAGCGTCCGCGCCAACTACGGTTTCTTACGGGCATTTGATAGACCCTTACCGCAAGCGCAGCACGGCCTTTACAAACGAATAACAAACCCCCCACCAAGCATGACCCGCCTTTTACACCAATAAAAACAAAGTTGCGGTGAAATAGTTCCTGCTTGGCCATCAAATGGCCCATTCTAGGAACTATTCCACCGCAACTTAGATTGGGAAACCGCGAGACCTTAAAGCTCTAATTCATTCAAACGGAGGATCGCAACAATATAGATCTTGAGCGCCTGCTTGAGCTGTTCCTCGTTGGCGCACTCGTTGGGGCCGTGCATCTGGCCGCCCCACGAGGGCAGCTCCAGGCCGGTCTCCTCGGGGCCAAACGAGACGGCGCGGGCAAAGTTGCGCGCGTACGTGCCGCCGCCCATGGCAAAGGGTTCAGCATGCTTGCCGGTGAACTCGTTATAGGTATCGATAAGCGCCTTCACGGCCGGATCATCGGCAGAGACCGAGAACGGCACCTTCGCGCGACCCAGCTGGCACGTCACGCCGAAACGGCCCACGAGCGGATCGAGCTGCTCGCGGATGGTATCGGCACTCGTGCTGTCGGGGAAGCGCACGTCGATGACCTGCTCGATATGGCCATCCGCCACGCGGATGACGCCAGCGTTGCAGGTAAGCGGGCCAAACGCCGGACTCGTCGCATCGATACCCAGGCCGCGGCCATAGGCGTCCGCATGCACAAAGGCCAAAAACTTGACAAACTCGTGCTCGGCGGGCGTCAACAGGCGCTTGTCACGGGCGCCAAACGCGTCCTCGGCCTCGCGCAGATACGCCACGATCAGGCCGACAGCGTTGATAGTGCCCTCAGGCATCGAGGCATGACCGCCAATGCCGTGGGCAAAAATCTGCGCATGCCCGTTATCGAGTGTCGTGATCTCAAGGCGATCGGCGTTCTCGACCGGCGCCGGCAGCTCATCGGCGGCAATCGCGAGCTCGCAGATGGACTGCGACGGAATGGCATTGCTCGCCTCGGCGCCGCTCCACGACACGATGCGCCCGCCGTCGATCTTGGAGCTCACGAACGTCGCCCCAAACTGGCCCTTCTCGGCATTGCAGACCGGGAACTCGGCATCGGGCGTAAACAAAAAGTCGGGGTCTGCGTGGTTCTCCAGATAATGGTGAACGTCGGACATGCCCACTTCCTCATCGCAGCCCAGCAGCGCGCGGAA
>USAY01000073.1 GCA_900552755.1 uncultured Collinsella sp. | reverse complement strand
CAGCCCAGATGCTTGGGGCGGCAAAGACTCCCGATGAGATTATGGGCGAGGCCGATCACCTTCGTGGCAACGCCTTGATGCACCTGGGCATGTATGCCGAGGCCGCCGAGGCTTATGCTGCCGCCCTCAACGACGGCACCTACGGCAAGCGCGGCGCGCTGCTCACCAACCGCGGCAAGGCGCTCGCCGCCGTGGGCGACTACACGACGGCCGCCCAGGCGTTCTCTGGTGCTACGCAGGATGCTTCCTATGCCACGCCGTTCAAGGCCTATCTGGGCCTGGGCAATGCGCTGTTCCAGTCGGGCGATTATGCCAACGCGGGTACTGCCTTCCGTCAGGCTGCCATCGACGGCGCCAATCCGGCTCCTGCCGCCGCACTGGGCGAGCTTGGTCGTTGCTTCATTAAGCTCGGCCGTCCGGCGGATGCCGTGGAGACCTACCGCACGGCTATCGACTTTGCCGGCCCCCGCGACGACACGCGTGCGCTCAACGCCGGCATGGGTCAGGCACTTTCTGCCGCCGGCCGCCCCTCCGACGCACTCGACGCCTTTAACGCCGCTACTGCCGATGGCATCTACCAGCTCACCTCCGAGCAGGCCGATGAGCTTGCCCGCGTGCACGATTCGCTTGCCGCGCTGTCTGCCCAGACGGCTATGGCCACGGCTCCGGCGCCCGCGATGGACGCTCCTGCCGTCGATCCGCTCGATCCTACGGGCGCGACCGGTCAGTTTATGCCCGATCCCTCGGACACCGGCTTCTTTACGCTGTCCGAGTCCGAGATGGTCCAGCAGGACCGTCAGGATCGTAAGCAGGCCAAGGTCCGTCGTCGCCATCGCCACACGGGTCTCAAAGTCTTCATCGTGCTGCTTCTGCTCATCTTGATTGCTGCGGGCGGTCTGGGCTTTGCCTACACGCGCGGCTTTGGCTTCCCCTCGCAGGAGTCGGTTATCACCGATCTGTTCCAGGCTGCCGGCGACGGTGACACCGCAAAGGCCGAGTCTTGCCTGGCCTCGAGCCTGTCCGAGGACGCCAAGTCGATGATCATCTCCTCGATTCCGCAGGGCGCCACCGTGTCCGTCGAGGGCATGGATCAGTCCATGACCGAGACGACCGCCAAGGTTAAGGCATCGCTGTCCAAGGGCGGCGAGCAGGAGTACACCGTCAAATTCGTGCGCTCTGACAACCATATCGGCTGGGCCGTTTCCTCGCTCGATATGGATTTCTCGGCTGCTGACAACCAGTAGTGACCTTATGGGATTTAGCTTTGCCCGGCGCTTCACCGCAAGTGAGGTGCCGGGCTTGCGCTAGTATCATGAACTAGTAGTTTTCCAGCAATCATCCAACACATCAGGAGTTGCGTTGTTTTCTTTGATGGATATGTTCTTCGGTAGCTATGCGGGCGATCTTGCCATCGACCTCGGCACCGCAAATACGCTTGTCTCCGTGCGCGGCAAGGGCATCGTCATCCGCGAGCCCTCTGTTGTCGCCATCGACAAGAACGACGAGCGCATCCTGGCGGTCGGTATCGAGGCAAAGCGCATGCTCGGCCGTACGCCCGGCAACATCGTGGCCGTTCGTCCCCTGAAGGACGGCGTCATCGCCGACTTCGATGTTACCGAGGCCATGCTTCGCTACTTTATCGACAAGGCTTCCGAGAAGCGCTATCCGTGGACCCCGCGTCCGCGCGTTGTCGTCTGCGTTCCCTCCGGCGTCACGTCGGTCGAGAAGCGAGCTGTCTTTGAGGCCACGATCCAGGCCGGTGCCCGCCAGGCCTACCTGATCGAGGAGCCCATGGCCGCCGCTATCGGCGCCGACCTGCCCGTCGAGGAACCCACCGGCTCCATGGTCATCGACATCGGCGGCGGTACCACCGAGGTCGCCGTTATCGCCATGGGCGGCATTGTCGTCTCGCAGTCCATCCGTATTGCCGGCGACGAGTTCGATCAGGCCATCCTCACGCACGTTCGCGATGCCTACAACCTGGCCATCGGCGAGCGTACGGCAGAGGACATCAAGATCAAGGTCGGTTCCGCCGTGCCGCTCAAGGACGAGCTCGACGTCGAGGTCAACGGCCGCGACGTGATCACCGGTCTGCCCAAGACCGTGCGCATCGAGAGCGAGGAGATTCGTCGCGCGCTCAACAAGCCGCTCGACGAGATGGCCAAGGCCGTCAAGGACGCCCTCGATGCCACGCCTCCCGATCTCGCCTCGGACCTTATGTACTACGGCATTTTGCTGACCGGTGGCGGCGCGCTGCTGCGCGGTCTCGACGTGCGCCTGCGCGATGAGACCGGTGTTTCGGTCAACGTCAGCCCCACGGCGCTCGATAACGTCGTTAACGGCTGTGCCCGCGTGCTCGAGGCCAATGCGTTTGATGGCGGCTTCGTCCAGACCAATGCTTAATTTCCAAAAGGTGGATTCCATTTGGCACGATCATCGGGTTTCTCCACAAATCTGAATACCAAGCGACAATCAACGGGTATGCGCCCGTTGATTGTTTTCAGCCTGATTTCGGTGTTGCTGCTCACGTTTTACATCCGCGAGGGCGAGGCAGGACCGATTCATGCCGTGCGTTCGGGCGTAACGACGATTACCTCGCCGGTGCGCTTTGTGGGTTCGGCTGTGGCGGCTCCTTTCAATGCCATCGGCAACGTGTTCTCTAACCTTACGGCGTCGCAGGACACGCTCGACGAGCTCAAGAAGCAAAACGAGGAGCTGACCTCTAAGGTTGCTGAGCTCTCCGAGGCTCAAAAGACCGCCGAGCGTCTGGAGGGGCTGGTCGGGCTGCAGTCGACCTACAACCTCAAATCGACCGCTGCTCGTATCGTTGGTGCCTCGGGCGATGCCTGGACCTCGACCGTAACCATCGACAAGGGCTCTGCCGACGGCCTTACCATCAACATGCCCGTGACGAGTTCTGCCGGTGTTATCGGCCAGATTATCGAGGTATCGGCCAAGACCTCTACCGTGCGCCTGATTGGCGACGAGAACTCGGGCGTGTCCGCCATGGTGCAGGACACGCGCGCCCAGGGCATGCTGCAGGGTCAGGCTGACGGCACGCTGCGTCTTGAGTACGTGAGCGTCGACTCCGATGTTAAGGTTGGCGACATCATCGTGACCTCGGGCATCGGTGGCGTGTTCCCCAAGGGTCTACCGCTCGGCACCGTCTCGTCGGTTGAGAAATCGGCAAACGACGTGTACTACACCATTGTGGTGCGCGCTCAGACCACGGCCGAGAACAACGAGGAAGTGCTGGTCATCACCTCGCTGACCGACGAACAATCGGCCTCGGATGAGGACGTGAGCACGGCCAACAGCACGCCGCAGGGAACGTCGCGCGACGCTGCGACCAAGACGAAGGACGAGAGCTCGGATGACAGTTCCGACACGTCCGAGACGACCGATTCTGGCTCGAGCGAATAGGGGGCATGTCCATGGATCTACACGAGCAGGGGATGAGCTCCCGTACGTTTGTGATCGCCGCCATCGTGTGCGTGCTGCTGCAGGCAGGCCTGGCACCGCAGATCTCCATTGCGGGCGGTCGCGTCAACTTCATGATTATCCTGGTGTGCCTAAGCGTGTTCTCGGGCGACCCGACCCGTGCCGTCGTGTGCGGTTTTTGCAGCGGCTTGTTTTATGACCTGTCCGCTGCCGTGCCGGTGGGCGTTATGTCGCTCTTGCTGACCGTGGGCTCTTTTGCCCTGGTGCACAGCGCCGTCGGTCAGACGGGCGGTACTCCGAGTGCGCGCGGCATCACCGTGGGCGCCTTTGCGCTCGTCATTAATGTGATCTACAGCATCATCTTGCTGTTTATGGGTTTGGAGACGAGCTTTGTCGTGGCGATCTTTGGGCATGCGTTGCCGTCTTCGATCCTGACGGGTCTGGTTGCCATTCCGTTTTTGATGTCCGGCGTCGTGCCGCAGTCCGGCTATGGATTCTCCGCACGTGGCGGACGCCAGACGGGTATGCGCTTTAAGCCCAAGACCCGCAAGCTCAAATAGGGGAGGCCCGTAGATGTCTTCCCAGATGACGGTTATTATCGCCGGTATCGTGCTGGTTGTGGCCATCGTGGTCGCGCTGGTCGTCATGCGTCGTGGCGATTCCCGTTTTACCTACGATACGCAGCATGGAACGGCCCCGCGCGCCACCGAGGGCGAGGGCAATACCGCGTCGACCGCCTTTAAGGGCCGCTTTTCCATCCTCACCACGGGTGTGGGCGCGATGTTTGCGGCGCTTGCCGTCAAGCTGTGGGGCATGCAGATGGTCTCATCGGACTATTACGAGAAGCAGGCCAATAGTAATCAGACTCGCACCGTTACAACACCCGCTGTGCGCGGTCGCATCCTCGACCGCAATGGCGTGGCGCTTGTCCAGAACCGTCCCTCACTTGCTGTCGTGGCCTACCGCGACCTTGCCGAGGATGAGGTTCTGGTTCGCCATCTTGCCAACGTGCTTGGAATGCCTTACGTGGCGGTCCTTCGTAATATTCAGGACAATACAGAGGGCGCTCAGAGCCTGCATACCATCGCGACGGACGTCCGTCGCTCCACGGTTGCCTATATTCAGGAGCATGCCGGCGAGTTCCCGGGCGTCAAGATTGCCGAGCGTACCGAGCGCCAGTATCCATATGGCGAGACGGCATGCCATATCTTGGGCTATACCGGCACCATTACCTCCGAGCAGCTCGAGGCCCAGAATAAGAAAACCTCTGGCGATGATGATGCTTCTGCTGGCAAGATTACGTACCAGTCGGGCGATATCGTGGGCCAGGCGGGCGTTGAGAGCTACTACGAAAACCTGCTGCAGGGTATTCGTGGCGAGCAGACCGTCAAGGTCGATGCCTCGGGCAATGTGACCGGTCAGGCCGGCGCCGTGCCCGCGAAGGCCGGCTCTGACATTAAGCTCACGCTCGACCTTAAGATCCAGCAGGCCTGCGAGACGGCGCTGGCGAGCGCTATCGAGCTTGCCAAGACCACTGGCTACAGCAATGCCGGCAACGGCGCTGTAGTGTGTCTCGATCCCAACAATGGCGAGATCCTGGGCATGGCGAGCCAGCCCAAGTTCGATCCGTCCGTCTTTATCGGCGGCGTCTCAAATGACGTGTGGACCGAGCTCAATGATGACAAGGGTTCCCACCCGCTGCTCAACCGCGCCATTAGCGGACAGTACATGTCGGCCTCGACCATCAAGCCGCTCTCGGCACTGGCCGGTCTTGAGTTTGGAACCTACACGTCGGGGCAGACGACCAACTGCACGGGTTATTGGACGGGTCTGGGCAAGTCGTGGGGCAAGTACTGCTGGCTGCATTCCGGCCACGGCACCATGACGCTGCAGTCGGGTATCGCCAACTCGTGCGACCCTGTCTTCTACGACATGGGCAAGGCGTTCTTTTATGACGAGCAACATCCCGAGGGTCTGCAGGAGGTCTTTCGTCGCTGGGGTCTAGGCAAGACCTGCGGTATCGATCTGCCGAGTGAGGGCGCGGGCCGTATTCCCGATGCCGAGTGGAAAGAGTCGTACTTCACCGACGCATCTGCCGAGGACCGCAAGTGGAATGCCGGCGATATGACCAACATTGCCATCGGTCAGGGTGACATCCTGGTGACGCCCCTGCAGATGGCGTGTGCCTATATGGGTCTTGCCAACGGCGGCAAACAGTACGTGCCTCACGTGTTTTTGTCTGCCGTGTCGCGCGATGGCGACGGCGATGCCTATAAGTACAACGGCAAGGGCAAGAAGAAGCGCCTGGAGGCCAAGATCAACAGCGATTCGGATTTGGCTCTTGTTCGCAACGGCATGCACGACGTGATTTACACGGCATCGACGTCCCTGGCGGCTCACTTTGGCACCCTGACGCCGCAGGTATACGGCAAGTCGGGCACGGGCGAGAAAAGTGGCGAGGATGAATACGCGTGGTTCTGCGCCTATGCACCGGCCGATGACCCCAAGTATGTCATCGCTACCGTCCTGGAGCAGGGCGGCGGTGGCTCAGATACCGCGATGCATGTCGTGCGCGACGTGCTCGGCGTGATTTATGACGAGCCCGATACCTCTTCGGCCTCGGGCGATTCTTCGGTTCGATAGGAGGTTGCGATGGATTTTTCTCCGGCGGATCTGTTCCGTTCAACCAAGACCGGCTCTCGCAGCAGCCTGGACCGCGTCAACAAGCAACTTTCGGCCTCGCGCGGCACGTTTCGCCAAAAGGTGCATATCGGTGTGCTCGTGGCTACAGTGGCGCTCGTCGCCTACGGTGCCATCATTATCTGGTCGGCTTCGCAGTTTAAGGCCGATGCTTCGTTCTCACGCCATCTGCTGGGAATTGGCATCGGAGCGGTGCTGGCGGTGCTCGTCTGGCGTACCGACCTTCGCGGTATTTCCAATTTCTCGACGGCGTTGCTCGTCATCGACCTGATCGTGATCTTCTCGCCCAAGATTCCGGGTCTGTCCTATACGGGCGGTCTGGGCATGACGGGTTGGATCAAGATTCCCGGTATCGGCTTGACATTCCAGCCGGTTGAGCTTGCCAAGCTCATCACCATCTTCTTTATTGCTACGCTTGGTTCGCAGTATAACGGTCGCATCGATACCGTTCGCGACTACGTCAAGCTCTGCGGCATGCTGTCTATTCCGTTTTTGGCCGTCGTTGCCATGGGTGACCTGGGCTCGGGCCTGGTCGTGCTGGTTTCGGGCGCCATCGTCATTTGTATGAGCGGTGCGCGCCGCGAATGGGTGCTGTCGACCCTGGCCCTGCTCGTGGGCCTGGTGGCCCTCGTCCTGGCGCTCGATTCGGTCTTTGATTCGTTGCTCGGCCACGATGTGCTCATCAAGCAGTATCAGATGAACCGTCTGACGGTCTTTATCGACCCCGATAATGCCGATTCGGATGATGCCTACAACCTGCAGCAGTCGCTTATCGCCGTTGGCTCGGGCGGCTTCTTTGGTAAGGGTTTGGGCCATGCGACGCAGTCGGCCGGCGGCTTTCTGCCTGAGTTCCACACCGACTTCGTCTTCGCCTTCCTGTCCGAGACCTTTGGCTTTTGCGGTTCCTTTTTGCTGCTGTGCTTGTACGTGCTGCTCATCTTCTCGACGATCCGCGTTGCCTTTAAGTGCGAGTCTCTGTTTTTGCGTCTTTCGTGTGTTGGCATCGTTGGCATGTGGGCGTTCCAGACCTTCGAGAACATCGGCATGTGCATCGGCATGATGCCGATTACCGGTATTCCGCTACCGTTTATTAGCTTCGGTTCGTCTTCGATGATGATTCAGCTGCTGACGGTGGGTATCGTACAATCCATATGGCGGCATCGTTCGGGCGCCGCGTAACCGCTGGAGGGGTTTGCTATGAAAATTCCCGTAGATAAGCTGACCCGCGCTTTTAAGATGGGCGCGTCCGTTAAGAAGGATTCCGATACGCCGGTGCGCGTCTCGGTCTATCTGGATTCGTCCGCCTCGCGCTTTCTGGCCGAGACGGTGCGTGACGCCTTTGTGCCGCAGACGACCTCGGGCATTGTGCGCGTCGAGCGTCTGGGGGAGGAGCGAATTGCTCCAAAGACCGATACCGATGTGGTGCTGGTGCTCTCGTGTGGTTCCGACCGCTTGGAGAGTGCCGTGCAGGAGCTCGTGATCGCCGGCGCGCCCGTGTGCGTGCTTGCCGAGTCTGCTGTGGAGGTGCCGTTTATCGAGGAGTCCACGCCCATGCTCGGCGTGGTAGCGGCAACCGATAAGACGTATCTGCTCGAGACGCTTGCCCGCTGGATTCTCGATCGCACCGACAAGGAAACGGCTTTTGCGGCGAACTTTGCCTTCATGCGTATCGCGGCGGCCAATCGTATCATCACCTCGTGCGCGCTCACCAATATGGCGACCGGTGCGCTGGTGTTTTTGCCGGGCGCCGATTATCCCGTTATGGCGCTGGCGCAGGTGGGTATGCTCTTTGAGCTCGCTGCCGTCTTTGGACGCGGCATTAAGCCTGAGCGCGGCTACGAGGTCGCGGGCGTGCTTGCCGGCGGTCTTGTGATCCGAGCGGTCACCCGCGCACTTGTCAAGCAGACGCCGCATATTGGGTTTGCCGTCAAGGCGCTCACTGCCGCCGCGGGCACCTATGGCATGGGCCGTGCGCTCGTTTCGCTCTACGAGCGCGATGTCGACTACAGCCGTGCCAACGAGGTGGTCACTGCCACGTTCTCCCGCGTTCGCGATCTGGTGACCACGGTCGCGGGCGCTACCCGTCCTATGGCGTCCTATCAGGACGCATCAGATCTCGCTGCTTAGGGGTTTTCCGTTGCGCGTTGCATACCAAGACTGTTTTCATTTAATTGAGCCGTTGCTCGCCAAGGTCGAGAAGCCGAGTCGCTATATCGATCACGAGTGGGGCACGCTTTCCAAGGCCGATGCCGACTACCGTTGCTGCCTGATCTATCCGGATGTGTACGAGGTCGGTCTGCCCAACCAGGGTATCGCCATCCTCTACAACATCCTTAACCAGGCCGAGGGCATCTCCTGCGAGCGTGGCTATGTGCCGTGGCCCGATATGGGTGACGCTATGCGCGAGGCGGGCATTCCGCTGCTCTCGCTCGAGGGTGCAGCGCCGGTCGCTTCGTTTGATATCGTCGGTCTGCATGTGCCGCACGAGATGGCGGTGACGAACTTCCTCGAGGCACTCGACCTCGCTGGCATTCCACTGTTGGCGGCTGACCGAGGCGAAGACGACCCCATCATCATTGCCGGCGGTCCCTCGGTGTACAACCCCGAGCCGTACGCGGCCTTCTTCGATGCCATCCTCATCGGTGAGGGCGAGGAATCGCTGCTCGAGACCTGCCAGCTGCATCGCCGCCTGCGTGACGAAGGGGTCCCGCGCGCGCAGATTGTCGAGCAGCTTGCATCCATTGCCGGCAACTACGTGCCGTCGCTCTATGAGGTTCGTCACGACGAGCCCTGCTCGCCGCATGGCTACACCGTGCCGCGTGAAGGCAAGGATGCGCCGACCGTGGTCTACAAGCGCGTCGTTGAGGATTTCGGCGCCACGAATCCGCTGTCGCAGTCGTGCGTGCCCTATGCGCAGCTGGTTCACGACCGCCTGTCTATCGAGATCCTGCGCGGCTGCGCCCGCGGCTGTCGTTTTTGTCAGGCCGGCATGACGTATCGCCCGGTGCGCGAGCGCTCGGCCGACCAGATCGTCTCGTCGGTGATTCAGGGTCTGGAAAAGACCGGCTATGACGAGGTGTCGCTGACCTCGCTTTCCACGACCGACCACTCCTGCATTCGCGACGTGCTCGGCAGGCTCAACCGTCGCCTGGAGGATACGGGTATACGCGTGTCTATTCCGTCGCAGCGCCTGGATTCGTTTGGCGTGGATATGGCCGAGTCGGTCGCCGGCGAAAAGAAGGGCGGCCTGACGTTCGCGCCCG
>USAY01000072.1 GCA_900552755.1 uncultured Collinsella sp. | reverse complement strand
TAGCGGTCGCACAGGCCCTCGTCGGCAATCTCGACCGAAAGCTCGTCGTCGGTCGCGCGGCCGGTCTCGGCCTTGATGGTGGGCAGCTCAACGTGGAAATCGCGATCGAAGATGGCGCCGGTCTCGCGGGCCATGCCGATCATGGACAGGCAGTCGGGACGATTGGGCGTGATCTCGCAGTCGAGCACGGTGTCGCTCGAGCCCACGTACTCGGCAAACGGCATGCCGCAGGGCGTATCCTCGGGCAGGATCATAATGCCGGAGTGGTCGCCGCCCAGGCCGAGCTCTCGCGCGGAGCAGTTCATGCCCATGGACACGACGCCGCGAAGCTTGCTCTTCTTGATCTTGACGTCGCCGGGCAGGACAGCGCCAATCATTGCCGTGACGATGTGGTCGCCGGCCTCGAAGTTCTGCGCGCCGCAGACGATCTGCAGCGGAGCGGGGTTGCCGTCGGCGTCGAGGTTCTTGTCACCCACGTCGACCGAGCACACATACATGTGGTCGCTATCGGGGTGCGGGGTCTTGGTGAGCACCTGGGCGGTCACCACGTGGTCGAAGGACTCGCCCACGGTGTCGATCGCCTCGACCTCGGTGCCGGTACGGATATATTCGTCCGAAAGGGTCTTGGGATCCTCCGGAATATCGATCATGGTCTTGAGCCAGTCGTAAGAAACGCGCATGTAGCTCTCCTAGTTCTTAATCTCCGCAAAGAGAGGAATATCAAATGAAGACGTTCGCCTTAGGGTTGTCCAGGTGCCCCAGGTTGGCGTGAAAGAGGAGCGACGCGTACTAAAGGTACGCGAGCGACGGTTTGAACGCCAAGATGGGGTGCCTGGGCAAGCCTAAAACTGGTTCAGGAAGCGCATATCGCCCGTCATGAGCGTGCGCAGGTCGGGCAGGTCGTAGCGCAGGGCCGCGACGCGCTCGGCGCCAATGCCAAAGGCGAAGCCGGTGTACTTCTCGGGGTCGATGCCGCAGTTGATAAGGACGTTGGGGTCGACCATGCCGCAGCCCAGAATCTCGATCCAGCCGCTGTGCTTGCAGAAGTTGCAGCCCTTGCCGCCGCACACGTGGCAGCTCACGTCCACCTCGCAGCTGGGCTCGGTAAAGGGGAAGAAGTGCGGGCGGTAGCGCGTCTTGCGGTCCTCGCCAAACATGCACTTAACAAAGTAGTCGAGCGTGCCCTTAAGATCGCCAAAGGTGATGCCCTCGTCGACGACCAGGCCCTCGATCTGGTTGAACTGCGGCAGGTGGCAGGCGTCGGCCGTGTCGGGACGGTAGACGGTGCCCGGGCAGATCATGTAGATGGGCGGCTTTTGCGACTCCATGGTGTGGATCTGTACGCCCGAGGTCTGGGTGCGCAGGAGCACGTCGGACTCGCCATGGGCGTGAGCCTCGGGGTGCGCGACGCTGCCGGGGTTGTTGTCGACCACATAGAAGGTATCGCGGGCCGAGCGGCTCGGGTGATCCATGGGGGCGTTGAGCGCGGTGAAGTTGTAGTAGGAGGTGTCGACCATGGGACCGGACTCGACGGTGTAGCCGATGCCGCAGAAGATGTCCTCGGCCTCCTCGATGATCTGCTTGATCAGGTGCTGGTGGCCGATCTGCGGACGGATGCCCGGCAGCGTGATGTCGACGGCCTCGTGCTCGAGTGTGTGCTTGAGGGCGGCGGCCTTCATCTCGGTGGTGCGCTCGTCGAGCATGCCCTCGATCAGCTGGCGCATCTCGTTGGCGCGCTTGCCCATCATGGGACGATCCTCCGGGGCGAGCTTGCCCATCATGCGCATCAGGCCGGTGATGCGGCCCTTGCGGCCGAGCAGCTCAACGCGCGCGGCCTCGAGCTTTGCGGCGTCGTCGGCGCCTGCGACGAGCTCCTTGGCCTCTTCCTCGAGTTTGACCAGATCATCAATCAGACTCATGTCTTCCCTTTCGTCTCTCGCGCTCCCCGCTTGCCGAGGCGGCTGCCGCCGTCTGACGTTGCGAAAACGCGGCCCGGTTCGGTAACAAAAAACCGTCCTCGGGCATGTACATTGCCCAAGGACGGTTGAATTCCGCGGTACCACCTTGTTTGACCCGGCGGATGTCTGGCCCGCCGTGCCCACTCTGCGCCCCTTGTCGCGAGGCTCACGGCTTCCCTACTGGGGACATCGCCGCCGCCGGCCGCGTGCCCGTTGAGGTCGCTGCTCGGGAGTGAACGCTTGGCCCTTGTCACCGCAGGAAGGCTTACAGCCCATGACCTTCCCTCTCTTGCCGGCGACGCGGCGGGCAAAACCCTCTCCGTCAACGCATTGGGCTATAGGATACCACATTGTGTGGGCGTATCGCCGCGTTCCGTTTTGTTCATGCTGGGTACAAGGCAGGTAGCTGTGCAAACTGGCCGTGCGCCCATCCGTGGCGCTCGGCTCGCGAGATCAAGGATATGGTATGGGAAAGAAGCACGATAAGAAGGCCAAGCCCGCAGCGGGCAAGACGCCCAAAGGCATGAAGGTCGATAAGGCCGTTAAAAAATTCCGCAAGCTCGAGGGCAAGCTGTGGACCCGCGAGTATCTGCTCAAGATTGCCGAGTTTGACGGCGCGACCATTGCTCCCGCCAACGGTGCCGCCGCGCGCGCCGACGCCATGGGCACCCTTGCCGGCGAGCACCATAAGCTTCTGACCAGTGAAAAGTCTGTCGAACTTGTGCGCTCGCTAGCACGCGAGACCGTCGCCGGCGGCAAGATCGACGACCCGCAGCTGCTCGACGAGATCCGCGTGCTCGGTCGCGACCAGCGCGAAGCGAGCGTCATTCCCACCGAGGAGGCCGAGGCCTGGACCAGGCTCACCTGCGAGGCCGACGCCGTGTGGCACAAGGCCAAGACGGCCAATGACTGGGCGAGCTTTGAGCCCTATGTGGATAGAATCGTCGGCCAGCTTAAGCATCAGGCCGAGCTCATGGACCCAAAGCGCGACCCGTACGATGTTTGGCTCGACCAGTACGAACGCGGCCTTTCCGCCAAGAGCTTCGATGCGTTTTGCGATGAGGTCAAGGCGACGGTCGTGCCGCTCGTACACGCCATCGGCGAGCGCGGCCAGCAGCCCGCTGCCGACTTTTTGCACGCCCGCGTGCCCGAGGCCGCCCAGCGCGCCATGAGCTTCGACCTTATGAAGCTCGTCGGCCTGGACCTGAACGACACCACGCTTGCCTTTACCGAGCACCCGTTTAGCGAGGGCTTTGCCGTGGGCGACGCGCGCATCGCGACGCACATCTACGAGAACGACTGCATCTCCAACGTCTACAGCATCATCCACGAGGCGGGCCACGCCATGTACGAGCTGGGCGTCAATCCTGCCTATGCGCGCACCTGCCTGGAGGGCGGCACTTCCATGGGCATCCACGAGAGCCAGAGCCGCTTTTTCGAGAACACCGTAGGTCGCAGCCGCGCCTTTATGGGCCCGCTGCTCGAGGTGCTGCGCCGTCACGCGCCCGAGGTCTATGGCAGCGTGGACGAGGATACGCTCTACCACGCCGTGAACATCGCACAGCCGTCGTTGATCCGCACCGAGGCGGACGAGCTCACCTATCCGCTGCACGTTATGGTGCGCTACGAGATCGAGCGTATGCTGTTTGCCGGCGAGGCCACGGCCAAGGATATCCCCGCGCTTTGGAACCGCTTTATGGACGAGTACCTGGGCATTCCCGTTCCCGACGACACGCACGGCTGCCTGCAGGATACGCACTGGAGCGGTGGCTCGTTTGGCTACTTCCCCACCTATGCGCTGGGCAGCGCCTACGACGCCATGTTCGTGCCGGCCATGTGCCGCGACGGCGTCGACCTTACCGGTGCCTGCGCGAGCGGCGATCTAGCGCCCGTCCGTGCCTGGCTGGGCGAGCACATTTGGCAGTGGGGCCGCGCCAAAGACGCGCCGGAACTCATCAAGGGCGCCTGCGGTATGGACTTTGACGCCCGCTACTACTGCAGCTACCTGCAGGACAAGTTCACCACGCTCTACGAGCTGTAAGGCATAACCGACACGTCAACGCAAAGGGGACGCCGCGGAACCAATCCGCGGCGTCCCCTTTCCACCTAGTTGTTTAAGAACGTCCCCAATGACTACCTTACAGAGCTTCCAGCGCGGCGGCGATGCGCTTCATGGCGGCATCGGCGGATGCTTGGTCGGGTGCCTCGGCCAGCACGCGGATAACCGACTCGGTTCCGCTCTTGCGCACGAGCACGCGGCCCTCGCCTGCCAGCGCAGCCTCGGCCTCGGCGATGGCGTTCTGCACGCCCATGTTCTCGAGCGCGGCGTCCTTGTCCGCCACGTGCACGGCCACCTGCGCCTGCGGCAGCAGCTTGCACGGAGCCGTGAGCTGCGAGAGCGTCTCGCGCTCGGCACGAATCACTTCCATCACGCGCAGCGAGGTCATAATGCCGTCGCCCGTGCGCTCGATATCGCCAAAGATCGTATGGCCCGTCTGCTCGCCGCCCAGGCTGTAACCGCCCTCGCGCATCTTAGCATACACGTGACGGTCGCCCACACCGCTGGTCACGGCGCTTAGGCCGGCAAGCTCCAGCGACTTGACCAGACCAAAGTTGCTGGCGATCGTCGGTACCACGGTACCGCCCGAGAGACGCCCGTGCTTGTTCAGGTACACGCCGCACACGTACAGGATCTGGTCGCCGTCGACCACGCGGCCGCGCTCGTCCACGGCCAGGCAGCGGTCGGCATCGCCGTCGTAGGCAAAGCCCACATCCAGACCCTGTTCCACCACGTGGCGCTGCAGGCGCTCCATATGCGTGGAGCCGCAGTCGACATTGATGTTAAAGCCGTCGGGCGCGGCGTTGATCACGCGCACGTCGGCGCCCAGCGCGTCGAACACCGGCTTGGCCACCGAGGAAGCCGAGCCGTTGGCGCAGTCGATACCGATCTTGACGCCCTGCAGCGAAAAGTTCGCGCTGGCGATGAGCGAAGCAATGTAGCGGTTGCGGCCCTGCATGTAGTCCACCGTGGCGCCGATGTGGTTGCCCGTGGCCAGCGGCACCTCGCTCTTGCCATCGATGTAGTCCTCGATGAGCTCCAGTACGTCCTCGTCCATCTTAAAACCGTCGCTATTGACGAGCTTAATGCCGTTATCGCAAAACGGGTTGTGGCTCGCGCTGATCATGATGCCGCAATCGAAGCAGCCTTCCACGGTCTGATGCGCCACGCCCGGCGTCGGGATCACGTGCAGCATATAGGCGTCCGCACCGCTCGCGACCAGACCGCTCACCAGCGCCGCCTCGAACATATAACTCGAGCGACGTGTGTCCTTGCCCACGATGACGCGCGCCTTAGCACTGCGGTTGGCGCCGTAATACCAGCCCACAAAACGGCCAATCTTATAAGCGTGCTCTACCGTCAGCCCAACGTTGGCCTCACCGCGAAAGCCGTCGGTGCCAAAGTAATTCATGCGCTCTCCTTACAAAATAGGGGCGGACAGATTGCCTGTCCGCCCCAAAATGGTACTCGATTATCTGCGCTACCAGAAAAACCCTACGCCGACGCGCTGTCGCGAGCCGCCTGGCATGTAGGGGTCTGACGCAGCGTAAGCGGCTTGTCCCCCGCCTCGGCCGACGTGGTCAGCGTATACGTGATCGTCGTCGTCTCGCCAGCATGCAGGTCAACGGTGCCCGAATAGAAGGGGATTCCATGCCACGTAGCGGCACCAAGACCAAACTGGGTACCCTCAACCGTAAGGTCATTGATGTTGCCACCCGTCGGGGCAAACAGTGAGACATTCAGACGCTCGTCGTCACGCGCGGCATCGGGTGCGCTCGCCGCAACGTAGTCGGGCAGCTTGCCAGCCTCCTCCTGCGTCATGATGTTCGTCAGGGTAACGGTAATGCGATAGGAACACGTGCCGTCACCGTTCTTCACGCCCTGACCAATCTGCGTATCGGCGTTCAGGTACCAGTCGAGCTTGGAGAAGCTCAGGTTGTTAAAGTAAACGCCGGCAACAGGATCGGCACTCGGGTCATCCGGATTGGGCAGCGAAGCGTCAATGCCCGTCTCTTTGATGGCATTCTGCTCATCATCGTTTCTCATCCAAGCAATCAGGCGGCCCTCTTCGGCACCGCGCTCAACGGCGCTGACAAGCTTCGCAACATCGACATCGCCGATACCGCCAAGAATCTTGTCGAAGGCTGCGCTGGCGACGGATGCAAAGATGCCGTCCGACTCCTCGACCGGATAGTTCCAGTACACATCGTGCATGAGGACCTTTGCGGCGTTGGTGCCGTCGACAACCGTTCCGTCGGGCAGCGAGACATTACCGACCAGGCCCAGCAGATACTGCAGGAACACCGGGTCGATACCGATGACGCCATCAACGTCCTGTCCATACTGGGACTTCCACAGCGCGGCGACACGCTGCGAGTTGCGGGGCCAATCAGGCGAATAGGTATTGCCCGAGTTGTACAGGTTACTGTGGTTGCCGAACAGCGCCTCATCCTCTTCGTCGACGCTCTCGACTGCCTCATCCTCGCTGAGTCCAATGCGGGGAACAAACTCGCCAATCGACATCTGACCGTCGGTGACCGAAATCAGGCCCTGCGAACCGCCAAAGCCGCCGCAGGCACGAATCTCGACGTTGTTCATGGCGTACATAAGGTAGTTGCGCGTCTGGCCGTTGGCGCCGAGCATCTGGGGAAGGACGGGGGCGACCTTCTCCGCCGCGTCAACCGCGCCGTTGAGGGTGGCAAAGCCGTCCTTGGCCTTATCGACCAGCTCGGTCACCTGGGAAATATGAGTATCGCCAATGCCCTGGACCTTCTCGTTGGCGCTCTTGAACACCTTCGAGCTGCTGGAAAGCGAATCGGCGACCGCCTGCAGCGCGGACACGTTAATCATGCCGTCCTGGAACAGCTTGCCGGGCGTAGCCTGCGAAAGGTTATCGGCCATGGGAACCAGCGCATTGCTCGAGACATCGGACAGGGCGTCAATCATGGTGCGGGCCGCATTGATATCGCTGCCATACACCGGGATAAACGAAGCCGCCGTCCACAGCGGGCTCGAGGTCTCCGCCTTCATGCTGTTACAGAGCTCATCAATCTTCTTCGCGTCGTCAGGCAGCGTCGAAAAATCGCCCGACGTGACCTTGTCCTTAAGGCCACCGACGATCTCGACAGCCTCCTTCGCTTCGCTCTTTACGGTCTTTGCCGAGTTAAGCAGCATAAAGCCGCTTGCGCCAAGCGCAACGAGAAGCACCGCGACTACAGCGGCAATAATGGCGCCGGTGTGACGCTTTTTGCGCTCGCCCTTGCGATGGCGATGACGGACCAGACCGTCAGAGGTCGAACTCGACGAAGCATCGCTACCGTAGTTCAAGCCAAAATCGTAATAATCTTCCTTGGAACCCGAGCCCGCAAACTCGGCACCGCTATCATCCAGGCGGGCGAACGTGCCTGTCTCGGAGGCGCCGGTGTAAATCGTGCCGAGGTTACCCGTAAGCCCCGCGCCACCGGCAGAGGGAGTATTGTTGGCGGCCTTGCCGGCATTAACGTTGCCGGCGCCATTCGCGGCGTTGGCAGCACCTGCGTTGTTCGCAGGTACCGAAGGAGCCCCGCTCGGCTGCGACGCAGAGGTTGCACCGCCCGCAAAGACATTTCCTCTTGCACGGCCGGTCTTTTTTGCCTTTTGAGACTGCTCGTACAGAGCGGTAAACATCGCCGTCTCGCCCGGGGACACGCGCTTACCGGAACCGCCCTGTCCAGCGCCGCCCGGCGTGCCGGCCTTACCAGCCCCGTTCGGACGCGGCGGAACTGCAGGGCGGCCGCTATCGCTGCCCTTAAAGTGATTACCAGCCATAAAGAAATCCTCGCAATTGAGTCGCAATGAAAAAGTCCATAACGTTACTAGTTTATGGCATTTTGAGCATCGACAGCTAAACTCCAGACACGGACATCAATTGGCGAAAATGCGGCACAACACCTTTTCCGTCTTGGCAGCGGCGCTAGCTACACCGTGAGGAACATCATCACGATGATCATGACAAAGCCGATAAGGTCGGTCGGCAAAAACACCGTCCCCAGCATAACGGCGCTGGTGATGGTCGCCGAAACCGGCTCCACAGTTCCGATGAGGCTCGCGCGCACCGAGCCGATGTCCTTAACGCCCTGCATATAAAGCATGTAAGCAAAAAACGAGCCGATAACCACGAACACCGCGAGCGCCTCGATGCCGGCAGCGTCGAGCGCCGGCATATGCGCCCAGGGCTGCACGAAGACGCACGAGACCACGCCCGCCGTGAGCATTGCCGAGCCCGTGACGATGGGGCTGCCGTATTCGGGCAGGATCTTGGCGGGAATCACCGCCATACACGCGGCGCTGACCGCACACATAAGACCTGCTGCCAGGCCAAGCGGCGAGATATTCAGGCTGGTGGGGTCGCCGCCGGTGGCGATTAAAAAGGTTCCACCCAGAGCCAGGCCAATGCCGATGACTTCGCGAGTACGCGGCATACGGCGATCGGTCACGCAGGCGTAGCCCATGATGATAACGAGCTGCAGGCACTGGAGCACCGTCGCGGTTCCGGCGTTCGTCAGGCGCACGGCCGAAAGATAGCAAAACTGGTTGAACAGCAGGCCAAAAGCGGTAAAGAGCAGCAGCTGCTTGCGATCAGCGGGCGTCGTCCAAAGCTTGACCAGGCGTGCGCGGTCGCGCGTGACAACCACAGCCATAAAGAGCAGGCCGGCGAGAATCTGACGCACGCTCATAAGCCACAGCGTATCGACATGGTAGGTATCGAACAAAAAACTCGCGCTGGTGCCCGAGAAGCCCCAAAACGAACCGCCCACCAGCGTAGCCAAGACGCCCGTGATCATCTTGCGCGTCGAAGCGCTGTTCAGGCGGTCGCGCCATGCGCGACGGGTGTTGCGGCTGAGCTCGTCGGTGCCCTCGGGCACATCAATGTTCGATATATCGGTCATCGGCACCGAAGCCCCTGCGCCTTCGACCTGCTCGACACACTCTTTGCTCATTCCACTCCCCCGAAACAGCCTGGAAACAATTCGGCTTACCTTACCACGGCGAAGTCACCAGCTGGAGGCTTGTCCGCTTATCGGTAGGACAATTCCGCAGGCGTCTTTCCATAGCTCGATACCGCAATGGCCTTGCATTATGCGACAGCCAAATCGCGGCAGCAGGCTCTTTTGAAATGGATGCGACAAAGCCCCCGAATTCCACAATGTAAGCGATTTTTAAAAATGTTCTTGCCACCGAGTTCAGGCTCCGTTATATTATCCCTTGCGCGCTTGCGCACCCTTGATCGGGCGTTTAGCTCAGGGGGAGAGCGCTTCCCTGACACGGAAGAGGTCAGAAGTTCAAATCTTCTAACGCCCACCAAATGTTCGCAGCTCAGAGGCTATGTCCTCTGGGCTGTTTTGTTTTATG
>USAY01000071.1 GCA_900552755.1 uncultured Collinsella sp. | reverse complement strand
GCGCACAGGGCATCTGTTCCAGAACCGTTTTGACCGGCGCTCGCTCGATACCGACTGGCAAGTGATGGAGGCTATTCGCTCCGTTCACGCCGATCCGCAGGAGGCGGGCATCAGTCTCATTGAGCGTTATCCCTGGAGCAGCTTTCCGGAGCATTTGTGCGCTTACGACGGTGACGCGGCCGATGTCGCGAGGGGATTTTCTGATCCTTCTTGCGTGCTTGAGCTTTTTGGTTCTGCCGAGGGCTTTATTGCCTATTCGCTTTCGACGCCCGACGGCGGCGAACCGGCGCTGCGCGATATGAAAGAGACAGAGTGGGAACGCCACGCCTTTGCCGACAAGTTGGCGAAGAGCCTCGGGGCTCCGCTCCATGGGGTTAAAGACGCACCGCCTGCGCAGCGCGATACCGTTATTTTTGGATTGCACGATGCCGGTTTTACGGTGCGCCAGATTGAGCGGTATACCGGGATTGGCAAAAGTACCGTCTCTCGTATCGTGCGCGCTTATGCGCGGGTGAAGGCACAGACTGAGCTCTCGGAATAGAAAATGGCCGAACCACTCTTGTCAAGCGATTCGGCCAACAAAAATCTTAAGATTTGGGACAAGTACTACTGATTATTTCGCCCCTCGAGCATGCCGTCGAGGGTGCGCCAGGCGAGCTCGGCGCATTTGACGCGGGCGGGCATGTGCGAGATGTCCTGGAGCTGGGCGGCTTCGTCCAGGTCTTCCAGGTCGTCCTCGGAGAGCTTCTCGCCGCGGATCATGGCGAGGAAGAGTCCCGCCAAGCGACGTGCCTCCTCGACGGTCTCGCCGGTGATGAGGTCGGCCATGATGTCGGCGCTGGCCTGGCTGATGGCGCAGCCATGACCGGTAAAGGAGGCCTCCTCGATCACGCCCTTCTCGACACGCAGCTGCAAGGTGAGCTCGTCGCCACAGCTGGGGTTGATGCCGTCGTGCTCGTGCGTGGGGGCATCCATCTCGTACTTATAGTCGGGGTGCGAGTTGTGCTCCATAAACGTGGTGGAGGTGTATAGATTACCCATTGAACGTGCTCCAAACGTGATGCAGACCGGCGATGAACTTGTCGATGTCGGCCTTGTCGTTGTAGAAGGCCACGCTGGCGCGGCAGCAGGCAAGGTTCTCGACGCCCAGCCAGGTGAGCAGCGGCTGCGCGCAGTGGTGGCCGGCGCGGATGCAGACGCCGTCCATGTCCATGATGCTCGCGACGTCGTGCGGATGGATGTCCTTGACGTTAAAGCTCACAACGCCGTGGTGGTTGTCCCAATAGATGGAGCCGATGATCTGGACAAAGTCGAGCTGCATGAGTTCGCCCATCAGATAGTGGACGAGTGCCTGCTCGCGGGCCTGGATGTTCTCATAACCCACCGTGTTGACCAGGTAATCAAGGGCGGCGCCCGTGGCGAAGATGCCGGCGGCGTCCTGCGTACCCGCCTCGAACTTCTCGGGGACAGGAGCCCAGACGGCGTCCTGCTCGGTGACAGAGTCGATCATCTCGCCACCGGTGAGCATGGGCGGCATGGCGTTTAGCAGGTCCATCTTGCCCCACAGCACGCCGATGCCCATGGGGCCCATGGCCTTGTGTGCGCTAAAGGCAAAGAAGTCGGCTTCCAGGTCGGCCACATCGACCGGCATGTGCGGCAGCGACTGCGCGCCGTCGACGACCAGGTAGCCGCCGTACTTGTGCACGAGCTTGCCGAGGTTCTTGACTGGGTTCTCGACGCCCAACACGTTGGAGACCTGTCCCACGGCCAGGATCTTGGTCTTGGGACCCACCTTGGCAAGAACCTCCTCGGTGGTGAGCTGGCCGGTCTTGGTGGGGTAGAGGTAGACGAGCTTGGCGCCGGTCTTGCGGCAGACCTGCTGCCACGGGATTAGGTTGGAGTGGTGCTCCATGATGGTGATGACGACCTCGTCACCGGGCTCGAGCACCGTGGGTGCAAAGCTCTTGGCGACCAGGTTGAGCGACTCGCTCGTGTTGCGAGTGAAGACGACCTCGTTGGCCTGGGGAGCGCCGATGAGGTCGGCGATCTGCTGGCGGACCTTCGCGATGGCCTCAGTGGCCTCGACGGACAGCGAGTACAGGCCACGCAGGGGGTTGGCGTTCATGCGCTGATAGAAGTCGCGCTCGGCGTCGAGCACGCAGGCAGGGCGCTGCGCGGTGGCGGCACTATCGAGGAAGGCGATCTCGGGGTGCTGCTGGAACAGCGGGAACTGTGCCTTGTAGGGATTGGTCTCGATGTCGACGGTAGGCCAGCCGCGCGAGGCATCGTCGCTGGCGTCGAGCTCCATAGGCTCCGGTGCGGTACAGGTATCGCATTTAACGTGCTCGGTGTCGATCATGCGAGCTCCTCTTCAAAGTTGTCGATCAGGTTGTTGCCCAGGCGGACGACGGCGGCGCGGGTGCGCTCGTCGGTGGCGGAAAGCGCGGCGTCCTCCAGCTTGGCGCGGATGAACAGGTCCTCGGCGGCATTTTGGTCAAGGCCGCGGCAGGCGAGGTAGAACAGCTGCTCGTCGCGGACGTGACCGATGGTGGCGCCGTGGTTGCCGGCGACGTCGTCCTCGTCGCAGAGGATGACGGGGACGGTTTTGTTGTCGACGCCCTTGTTGGCGAGCAGCACGGTCTCGCGCTCGGTGCCGGTTGCGCCCTTGCAGCCGTGCACGAGGTCGATGGTGCCGCGGTAGACCTTCTTGGACGTGCCAGTCAGCACGCCGTTGGCGTCGATCTCGCACTCGGTCTTACGACCGCGGTGGCGCAGCTCGTAGTTAAAGTCGTGCACCTGTTCGCGGGCGCCCAGGTAATCGGTATCGATGGTCACCTTGGCGGTGTCGCCCAGCAGGTCGCCGGCGAGGCCGGTGGCGCTGGCACCGGCACCCAGGACGGTGTGCTGCACGTTGACGCGCGCGCCCTCGTCTAGGAATAGACCGGTGTCATCGAGTGCGATCCAGCTGTCATCGAGCGTCTGCGTGCAGGTTACGTTGACGGTGGCGTACTCGTAAGCGCACACGCGTAGCACAGAGCCCACGACGCCCTGGCCGTTGACGGGGGAGTCCAGGGCTATGCGCAGATCGAGTGTTGCCTGCGGACGGGCGACGACGTCGATGGCGGCGATGGCCGCGGCTGCATCGACACCGCTCACGCGCACGGTAACCGTGGCGTGCTTGTATGCGGGCACATCGATGACGATGCGCTTGGTAGCGTGCTCGGCCAAGTAGGCGTAGGCAGCCTCACCCATGCCGGTTTCGAAGGCCTCAGCAGGGGAGAGCTCTTCCTCGAGCTTAATGGCGCCGGCCTGGTAGACGGAGGTTGCGGGCACGTCGAGCTCGGTCTCGGGCGTGATGCGGGCGCGGTCGGCGGCATCACCGGGGGCGGAGGCACGGCGCTCGGGGAAGCGCTCGGCCATGGCGTCCATGGCGGCGTCGAACGCGTCTGCCACGCCGGTAAACTGCTCGTCCAAGCCCTCGACCTCAATGGTCTCGGTGGGAGCGGCGGCAAGCTCGTTAGAGAGCTCGAGCTTGGTCTGATTCATCTTCAGCCAGCCCCAAGTGGTAGCCGGCATCGCGTTGACCTGCTCGAGCGTGGTAGCAGCGGTGTTGGTTTCCTGTTTCATTATCCGATCGCTCCTTCCATCTCGAGCTTGATCAGGTTGTTCATCTCGACGGCGTACTCCAGCGGCAGCTCCTTGGAGACCGGGTTGGCAAAGCCGTTGACGATCATGGTACGGGCTTCTTCCTCCGAGATACCGCGGCTCATCAGGTAGAACACCTTATCGTCGCCGATGCGGCCGATGGTGGCCTCGTGGCCGATGTCGACGTTCTTGGCGCGGATGTCCATGGCCGGAATAGTGTCGGAGCGGCTTTGGTCGTCGAGCATCAGCGACTGACAGCTCACGGTTGCCTTGGAGCCCTCGGCCTTGGGCGTGGCAACGATAGAGCTGCGGAAGGTCTGGATACCGCCGCTCTTAGAGATGCCCTTGGTCTCGACGGTTGCCGAGGTATCGGGTGCGTTGAGCACGACCTTGCAGCCGGTATCGAGGTTCTGACCGGCGCCGGCAAAGGTGATGCCGGTAAAGCTCGACCGGGCGCGGCGGCCGTTGAGCACGCTCATGGGGTAGAGGTAGCCCACGTGGCTGCCGAAGGAGCCACTGATCCACTCGATGTCGCCGTCCTCGTCCACGCGCGCACGCTTGGTGTTGAGGTTGTACATGTTCTTGGACCAGTTCTCGATGGTCGAGTAGCGCAGGTGTGCGCGTTTGCCCACAAAAAGCTCCACAGCGCCGGCGTGGAGGTTGGCCACGTTGTACTTGGGCGCGGAGCAACCCTCGATAAAGTGCAGGTCGGCATCGTCCTCGACGATGATGAGCGTGTGCTCAAACTGACCGGCGCCCTTGGCGTTGAGGCGGAAGTAGCTCTGCAGCGGAAAATCGAGCTTGGTGCCCTTGGGCACGTAGACAAACGAGCCGCCCGACCACACGGCGCCGTGCAGGGCCGCAAACTTGTGGTCGGTGGGCGGGATGAGCGTCATAAACTTCTCGTGGATGAGCGGCTCCCACTGCGGGTCATGCAGGGCTTCCTCAATACCGGAGTAGACGATGCCCATCTTGGACGCCGTGTCCTGCATGTTGTGGTAGACGAGCTCGGAGTCGTACTGCGCGCCGACGCCCGCCAGGTAGCTGCGCTCGGCCTCGGGGATGCCCAGGCGCTCAAAGGTATTCTTGATGTCGTCGGGCACCGACTCCCAGTCGTGCTTTTGTTCGGTGTTGGGCTTGACGTAGGTGACGATGTTGTCCATGTCCAGGCCCTCGATGGAGGGGCCCCACGTCGGGTCGGGAAAACGGTTGAAGATCTCGAGGGACTTTAAGCGCAGGTCGAACATCCACTGCGGCTCGTCCTTCTTGGCGCTGATCTCGCGCACGATGTCGGGCGTGATGCCGGCGTCGAGGCGCTCGAATCCCTCCTCGCCATAGGTGAAGTCGTAGAGGCTGCGGTCGATGTCCGCGACCTCGGTGCGGTTCTTGGTCATTGCGTCGCCCCTTTATGCCTGCTGCTCGGTAGCGGCGGCCTCGGCCTGGGCGCGCTGCTCGGCGGCCTCGCGCTCGAAGGTCTCAAAACCGTTCTTGTCGATCCAGGGGATGAGCGAGGCGTCGTCCTCGCGCACGATGTGACCCTTGACCATAACGTGGACGCGGTCGACATCCAGGTGCTCCAGGATGCGCGTGTTATGCGTGATGATGAGCATGGAGCCGTCGCAGCTCTTGCGGTAGGCGTCCATGCCGTGGCTGACGGTGGACAGGGCGTCGACGTCCAGACCCGAGTCGGTCTCGTCCAGAATAGCGAGCTTGGGCTGCAGCAGCAGAAGCTGGAGCATCTCGACCTTCTTCTTCTCGCCGCCTGAGAAGCCTACGCCCAGCTCGCGGTTGAGATAGGCGGTATCCATGTTGAGCTCGGCCGCGAGCTCCTTGACGCGACGGCGGAACTCCTTGCCCTTCATCTCCAGGCCGGGGCGGCCGGCGATGCTGGCGCGCAAAAAGCTCGACAGCGGCACGCCAGGGATCTCGACCGGGGCTTGGAAGCTCAGGAACAGGCCGGCGCGTGAGCGCTTGTCGGTGGTGAGCTCGGTGATGTCCTGGCCGTCAAAGACGATGCGGCCGTCGTTGACCGTGTAAACGGGGTCGCCCATGACCAGGTGGCCGAGGGTGGACTTGCCGGCGCCGTTGGGTCCCATCAGCACGTGGGTCTCGCCGGCGGCGACGTTAAGGTTGACGTTGTGGAGGATGGTCTTCTCGTCCACGGAGGCGGTCAGACCTTCGATGGAAAGCAGCGGATTTGCGCTCATGCTGTCCCTCTCTGTGTATGGTGTACTCATAGGTGTACTAAACCCTAGGAATCTTCTCGGAATAAAGTTACTATGGGTTCGGCGTTAGTCAAGGGAAAACCCGACTAATCCACTCGACTTTTCAAATTCTGGGACAAAATAACCTGTTGTGTTTGTCCCAATTACTTAAGATTTGGGACAAACAAACCTGGTCATGTTGTTCCAGATGCGATGGGAGGGTAGGTATGCTCATTTCTTCCAAGGGCCGCTATGCCCTCCGGTTAATGATCTATATCGCGGCGCTGGGCGACGCCGAGGGCAAGATTGCCTTGCGCGAGGTTGCCGACCGCGAGCATATCTCGCAAAAGTATCTGGAGCAGCTGGTTCGTCCGCTTATGAAGGCGGGCCTGCTTAAGAGCGTGCGCGGCAAGGGCGGCGGCTACATGATGGCCAAGGACCCGGCCGAGGTGCGTGCCGGCGACATCCTGCGTGCCGTTGAGGGCAGCACGGCTCCGGTGGCGTGCGATGGCATCGACAACAGCTGCACCCGTAGCGATTTGTGCTCGACCGTCAAGTTCTGGCGCGGTCTGGATGACGTGATCGAAAAGTACGTCGACGGCGTGACGTTGGCCGACCTGGCCGCCGTCCCCGAGATCAACTTTGACATTAAGCTGTAGGGCTGCAAATGGCATCTCTCGACAAGGTGTATAAGCAAATTGAAGTTTTTGCTCGGGAATGTGACGCCGAGAAGGTCGTGTTGTTTGGTTCTCGTGCTCGAGGCGACAACTTGCCCAAGAGCGATATTGACATCGCCGTAGCAGGTTGCCGGGATTTCGGCCGTTTCTCATATTTGATCGAGGAACATCTTGATACTCTTTTAGATGTAGATGTCGTCAATCTCGACGAGTCCCTATCGCAGCAATTGCTCGATGAGATTGCCAGGGATGGTGTGATTCTGTATGAAAAAATATGAGAACTTTGTTAGCGCCTTGGCGAATCTTGAGGATGCGCCCAATCAGGATCTCAACAATGATTTTGTTCAGAGTGGATTGATTAATAAGTTCAATCTTCAATTTGAACTGAGCTGGAAGCTCCTTAAGCGTCTGCTCGAGTATGAGGGCGCCACGCTTGCCGCGTCGGGGTCTCCTCGTGCCATCTTGAAGGAGTCGTACCGATTCTACGACTTTATTGATGAGGCGGCCTGGCTAGACATGCTCAGAGACCGCAATACGAACGTCCATATCTACGACAACAAGCTCGCTCAAGATTTGATTCAGCGCATCTTGAACGTCTATATCCCCGCTTTCTGTCAGTTGAGGGACGGGCTGATGGAGCGATACGGCGAGCTTCTGATGGCGCCCGACGACCAGTTTGTCTAATTCCTTAAGATTTCGCGGAGGGTTGTTGCCGTTTACCGAGGGGTTGTTGTGTAACAACAGGCGAGCTGCAATACTTATTTTATCTTTGCAAACTGAACTTTAACTACACCAATGCAGGGAGGATCTTATGCAGCCCAAGCATTCTGCTATTGTCGCGGGCCTGACGCTGGCGCTTTCGTTTGGCGCCGTTTCCGCGCCGGCACCCGCCGCTGCCGAGGAGCCCACGCCGGGCATTGCCTCGGATGCCACCGATATCGATAAGGGCCTTTACACCCAACAGTCCTTCTCGGGCGTGTTGAGGTCGGTTCAGGGTGTCTCGTTTGTCAACGTGACTCCCGAGATGAAGTACTTCACCAAATATGAGAGCCATGGTAACTATAACCAGGGATTTTCGTATGGTGACGGCTATAACGCGCTGGGCTATTACCAGTTCGACCGTCGTTGGTCGCTCATTCCGTTTATGAAGCAGGTTTACAACTACGATTCTGCCAAGTACGGCATGCTCAAGGATGCGATTGATCGCGGCAGCGAGATTTCCAACGCGAGCAATGCCATGTACGAGAACGACCAGCTTACCGAGCTCGGCCGTATTGCACAGGAGGCCTTCCAGGGTGCTTATAACACCGATCCTGCTGAGTTTTCGGCTCTGCAGGATGCGTATGCGTACAACTCGTACTATGCGGTGACCGAGGCGTGGCTCAAGAGCGGCCTGGGTATTGATATTTCGGGCCGCGCCGATTGCGTGAAGGGCATGGTGTGGAGCATTACCAACATGTGCGGCACTGGTGGCTGCAGGGACTTTTTCCGCTGGGCGAATCTTTCCAACGATATGTCCGACCGCGAGTTTGTGACGGCGCTTTCCAACAGCGTGGTCAATAACGTGGCGACCAAGTATGCAAGCCAGCCCCAGTACCACGAGGGCTGGAAGAACCGCTACCGCAATGAGCTCAAGGACTGCCTGGTCTATATCGCCGAGGACGAGGCTGCCGCTGCGAAGGACAACAAGCCCGAGCAGCCCGAGCAGCCGGAACCCGCGCCGGAACCTGCACCGACGCCTGATTCGAATGACGACCCGAGTGACGATCCCAACGATGACAGGATGGATGCGCCCTCGACCGATGCTGACGGTAATGGCTCTGCTGGTGGCACTACCAACGACGGCTCTACCTCGAATGGCTCCGATTCGAACGGCTCTGCTGCGGGCGATTCGTCTTCAAACTTTACCGGCAATACGGACAGCGCCGCCTCTGGTTCGACCGACGCTGGTTCCTCTAATTCTTCCACTGGTTCGAGCGATTCTTCCGCCGATACTGGTTCTAGCAATAACTCTAACTCTGACGCCGTTTCTGATTCCGGCGCTTCCAAGGGCGATTCAAATACGGCAACGGACGCGCCCGTTATTTCGACGGACAAGAAGCCTTCTTTCTCCGTGCAGCTTGGTTCTACGCTGGGCTCTTCGCTGATGGCTGGCGTCAATAACGGCTCGACCCAGAACAAGGACAACTCTGATCAGGTTTCCACGGAAAAGGCCGAAGCCTCAAAGGACGACTCCAAGGACAAGGCTTCCGAGAAGACCGAATCCGATAAGGGTTCTAGCTCTAAGGAGAAGGACGACAAATCTGCTCAGAAGAAGGACGAGAGCAAGACCGAGAGCGAAAAGAAACAGCCCGAAGACGACGACAAGAGCGGTGCTGACAACCAGGTCCAGGAGCAAAATGACTCCAAAACGGTGACCACTACGACCACGACGACCACCACAACCAAGTCATCTGGCGGCAATATGCCCAAGACGGGCGATCTGATTGTGATGGCGAGCCTTGCCAGTGCAAGCTTGGCCACGCTGGGTGCCACGTCTATTGTGAGTGGCAAGCATAAGCTCGATCAGCAAAAGAAGGCTGCTGGGCAGAACGACTCCGAGGAGTAGTCCCTTTCGGTTGCCCGACAACTAAAGATTCGCAATGGGGGCCGGTGCAGTTGCATCGGGCCCCATTTTGTTGCACAACGATTAGTTATGCCCCCTCACGCCTCTTGTTGCTACCGTTTCCCGATATGATCGCGCGGCGACATCGGTACGCGCGAGGCGGTCATTACAATTGGTATCGTGTTGCGATTTAGGGGGAACGTTTTGGTGTCTGAACAGGCAAATAATGGTTGTACTGCCGGCTTTGGCGTGCGTTTGATCGGCTGTGCCGACGATGCGGCTTTGCCCATTGGCATGCACGACTATGCGGAGGCTCTTGGTTGCTGCACGCTGGTCGACAAGACCATGTTTATTG
>USAY01000070.1 GCA_900552755.1 uncultured Collinsella sp. | reverse complement strand
TGAGCGAGCTTTGCCAGGCGGGCGGCCTCCTCGGCCACGGGCGACTCGACGCCGATCTCGCTCAAGGCATCCTGATTCATGCTCGTGAGCACGGTGATGGCGACGAGCTTGGCGCGGTCCTCGCGCGCCTCCTCGGCGCCCTCGCGGCAGGCAGCGAGCATGGCGCCCGAACCCAAGCCGTGGACCGAAAGCAGATCGGCACCGGCAAGCGAGGCCGAGCGGGCGGCACCGCGAACCTGATGCGGAATGTCATGGAACTTAAGGTCAAGGAAGACCTTAAAGCCCAGGTCCTTGAACGTCTTGACGATCTCAGGACCCTCGGCGTAATAGAGCGTCATGCCAACCTTGAGCCAGGCGGCATGGCCCGAAAGCTCGTGGGCGAGCTCGAGCGCACGCTCACGGTCGCAGTCGAGAGCGACGATCACGCGGTCGCGGGCATCGGTCTCTAGCATTCGAAAGCACCTACCAGTTCGTTGATGTCCTTCACGCCCTGGGACTCGGCCCAGGCCTCGAGCTCATGCGCGATCTTGAGCGAAGCGCACGGATCGACGAAGTTGGCCATACCGACCGACACGCAGGTGGCGCCGGCCAGGATAAACTCGGCCGCATCCTCACCGGTCATGACACCGCCGACACCGTTGATGGGGATATCGACGGCCTGGGCAACCTCCCAGACCATGCGCACGGCGATGTGATGACACAGCGGGCCCGAAAGGCCGCCCTTGGGCTTGGCCACGCGGGACTTGCGGGTATGGACGTCGATGGCCATGCCCTGGATGGAGTTGATGACCGAAAGGCCGTCGGCGCCGGCAGCCTCGAGGGCCTTGGCGATCTCGGCGACGTTGACCGGCGCCATCTTCACGAACAGAGGCTTATCGGTCACCTTGCGGCAGGCAGCCATAACGGAAGAGGCGCCCTCGGGCGTGGAGCCCATGGCGGCACCGCCGGCGGCGATATTGGGGCAGCTCACGTTGATCTCGTAGCCGGCAGCCCAGGGGCACAGCTCGACATACATCTCGAGTGCGCGGACAAACTCGTCAACGGAGTGGCCGGCAACCTGACAGATGACCTGGCAGCCGTCCTTGGAAAGCTGCTCGAGCCACGGACCGGACTCGCGGGCAAAGGCGGCCACGCCGGGGTTCTGAAGGCCCACGGAGTTGATCATACCGCCGGGGATCTCGGCCATGCGGGGCGCGGGGTTGCCGGGCCAGGGCTCGGCAGCGCAACCCTTGGTGGTGATGGCGCCCAGCTGGGAAACATCAAAGAAGTTCTGGAACTGCCAACCGTAGCCAAAGGTACCGGCTGCGGTGTTGATGGGGTTCTGCATCTTGACGCCGCCGAAATCGACGGCCATGTTCACGGTACCCACTAGAAGACCACCACCTTGGAAGCATCGAACACGGGGCCGCACATGCAAGCACCCTTCATACCGTCGACCGTCTCGACATTGCAGGTGTTGCAGGCGCCAAAGCCGCAGCTCATCATGCGCTCGAGCGACACCTCGCAGTACGCACCGGCCTCGGCGGCAGCGGCGGCGACCTTCTTCATCATGACGGCGGGGCCGCAGCTGGCGACGTAGTCGTAGCCGCCCTCGCCGAGCAGCTCGGCGGCAGGATCGGTGCAAAAACCGTGCATGCCGAGCGTGCCATCATCGGTGCACACGTTAACCGTGGCGCCCAGCGCGCGGAACTCATCGACACCCACGGCCTTGGAAGCGGTGCCAAAGCCCAGGCAAACGTCGACATCCACGCCCTGCTCGGCAAGCATGCCGGCGAGGCACAGCACGGGCGGAACGCCGATGCCGCCCGCCACGAGCAGCGCCTTCCTGGTGCCCTCGGGAACAAGCCAGCCGCGGCCGCCAGGGCCCAACAGGTTGGACTTGGAGCCGGGGGCCATCTGCGACAGACGACGGGTGTCGTCGCCCACGACGGCGTACCACAGCTCGACGGTGCCGGCCTGGGCGTCGGCGCGATAGAAGCTCAGAGGCACGCGAAGCAGCGAGGACGCATCGCCGGGCACGGCGATGTTCACAAACTGACCGGGCTTGAGCGCACTTGCAAGCTTGGGGGCCGAGATGACGAGCGAGAAGATGCCGTCGGCGATCTCCTGGTTCGAGACGACCTCGAAGTCGTGCATGCGTGCAGTGGAAGGTGTGGGCATAGACGCTCCAATCCCCCATGCGGTTGCATGGTCCAAACGAACAGAAAGCGCGGCACCGCAAGGGCGCCGCGCACAAAAGCGATAAGGCTATGCTAGCAGATGCAGCCGTCGGCGAGCGTCTGCTTACCGCCGACAAACACATCGGTGGCACGACCGGTAAGCGTGCGGCCGGCGAAACCGGAGTTCTCGGCGCGCGACTCGTAGCCGTCCTCGCCGACCGTCCAGGTGGCGGACGCGTCGAAGACAGTCAGGTCGGCAACGGAGCCCGCCTTGACCTGAACCTGGTCGAGGCCCAGGATCTCACGCGGCTTGATGGCCATGAGCTCGACCATGCGGCCCATGCTCATCTTGCCCGTGTTGACCAGCTCGGTGAGCACGAGCGACAGCGAGGTCTCGAGACCGATCATGCCAAAGGGCGCAAGCTCGAACTCGCGGGCCTTCTCCCACGGGGTGTGGGGAGCGTGATCGGTGACGATAACGTCGACGGTACCGTCGATGACGCCCTGACGGATGGCCTCGGCGTCCTCGTCGGTGCGCAGCGGCGGATTGACCTTGAGCGAGGTGTTGTAGGTCTCGTCCAGGTCGTTCTCGGTCAGGAACATGTGGTGCGGGGTGGCCTCGCAGGTCACCTGAACGCCAGCGGCCTTACCGGCACGCACGAGCTCGAGACCGTGAGCGGTGGAGATGTGCTGGATGTGCAGCTTGGCACCGGTCAGCTTGGCGATCTCGATGTCGCGGGCGATCTGGAGCTCCTCGCCGGCAGCCGGCCAACCCTCGAGGGCCAGACGGGTCGAGACCTTGCCCTCGTTGATCTGGCCGTGGCCGACCAGGTCCTCGTCCTGGCAGTGGCTCATGAAGACCTTGCCGAACATCTTGCCGTAGTCCATGCAGCGACGGAGCATGCCCGCGCCCTGCACGCCGCGACCGTCATCGGTGAAGGCGACGGCGCCGTGGGCGACCATATCGCCCATCTCGGACATGGCCTCGCCCTTAAGACCGCGGGTCATGGCGCCCGACGGATAGACGCGGCAGTGGCCGACCTCGGCAGCACGGGACTTGACGAACTCCACGACGGTGCCGTTATCGGTGACGGGATCGGTGTTGGGCATGGAGCACACGCCGGTAAAGCCGCCCTTGGCAGCTGCGCGGGTACCGCTCTCGATGTCCTCTTTGACCTCGTAGCCGGGCTCGCGCAGATGCACGTGCATATCCACCAGACCGGGGACGAGGTACTTGCCGGAAAGGTCGCGGACCTCGGCTCCCTCGACGGCGAGATTCTCGCCGACCTCGGCGATCTTGTCGCCGTCAATCAGGACGTCAACGACACCGTCAAGCTCGACGGACGGGTCGACGACGTGGGCATTCTTAAGAAGCAAGGCCATTATCGGCACCTCCAAGCAGCAGATACAGGATAGCCATACGCACGCAGATACCGGCGTAGACCTGCTCCAGGATGACGGAGCGTTGCGGGTGGTCGGCCATATAGGAGTCGAACTCGACGCCGCGGTTGATGGGGCCCGGGTGGCAGATGATCGCATCGGGCTTCATGAGCTTCTCGCGGTCCTTGGTCAGGCCGAAGAGCCTGTGGTACTCGCGAATGGTCGGGAACGGGGCACCCTCGAGGCGCTCCTGCTGCACGCGCAGCATGTAGACGACGTCCAGCTCGGGCAGGACGGAATCGAGGTCGCTCGTCACGTGGTCGCAGCCAAGGACCTCGGGTGCCGGCGGCAGCAGCGTGCCGGGGGCGACGGCGTAGGTCTCGCAGCCCATGATCTTAAGGGCGGGGATCAGCGAGCCGCAGACACGGGAGTGGGAGATGTCGCCGACGACGGCGACCTTCAGACCGTGGAAGTCACCCTTGTGCTCCCAGATGGTGTACAGGTCGAGCAGGGCCTGCGTGGGGTGGTTATGCTTGCCATCGCCGGCGCAGATAACGCTCGCGGGCGAGTTCTGCGTGACGATGTAGGGCGCGCCGGCGTGCTTGTCGCGCACGACGATGCAGTCGATCTTGTAGGCGTTGAGGGTCTCGACGGTATCGACGAGGCTCTCGCCCTTGACCGTGGAGGTCGAGGAGCCGCCAAAGTTGAGGCTGTCGGCCGAAAGACGCTTCTCGGCGAGCTCGAAGGAGCTGCGGGTACGCGTCGAGGGCTCGTTGAACATGTTGACGATGGTCTTGCCCTTGAGCGTGGGGACCTTCTTGATCGCACGCTCGTTGACCTCGGAGAACGCCTTGGCGGTCTCGAGGATGAGCTTGATATCCTCTTCGGAGTACTCGGTAATGTCGATCAGGTGCTTATGGTTGAACGCCACGGTACTACTCACCTCCCAGCGGCGCGGAGCCCACGTGGGAACCCGGCGCGACGTCGTTAATCTCGACAGCGGTGTGGCCGTCGACTTCCTTCATATATAGGTGCACGTTCTCCTCATGCGACGAGGGAACGTTCTTGCCGACAAAGTCCGGCGAGATGGGGAGCTCGCGGTGGCCGCGGTCAACGAGGACTGCCAGCTCAATGCGGCTCGGACGGCCCAGGTCCATAACGGCGTCGAGAGCGGCGCGGATGGTACGACCCGTATACAGGATGTCGTCCACCAGCACGACGCGCTTGCCGTCGACGCTGAAGGGAATGTTGGTAGCGTGGATCGCGGGAGCGAAATTGGTCGCATAGTCATCGCGGTAGAAGCTGATGTCCAGGCTGCCGAGCGGAACGTCGACGCCCTCGATCTCCTTGATCTCCTCGACGAGCTTCTTTGCCAGAAGGTCGCCGCGCGTGACGATGCCGACCAGAGCGAGGTCTTCACAGCCCTCGTTGCGCTCGAGAATCTCGTGCGCGATGCGGGTCATCGCTCGGTTGACGGCGGTCTCGTCCATGATGACCGCCTTGGGGGAAGTCGTGCCCATCGATCTCCTTCCTCACATGTCTTGACTGCTGACACAGTCAAAAAAATAGATGCCCGACCGCTCAAAGCGGACCAGACACCCACAGGAAGGGCTGCTCTTTGGCAGCAATGTAATTCCATGTGGGTATCTCGTACCCCTTTAATGGTCAAGGGATAGTGTAGCCAACCTCGAGCTTAATTGCGAGCATAAATACAGAGCAATCCGTAAACGGAGCCCAATGCTCCATAAACCTATATATATTTGTGGGACGAGCTTGAAAACGCACGCACGAGCTGGCATAATCCCCTCTGCTGCACGCAAATCGGATCTACGTCCAGGGCCGTAGCGTGGGCACTATCGCCAAAAGAGGAATATCTCTGTGTAGATTACGCACAGGGAGCTGCTTCTGTGCTATAGTTCAGGCTTGTTTGTTAACGCGACATGTTCGTTTGTCGCCCAAGGAGGGTCAGTTATGTCCAAAGTTTGCGAAGTTTGCGGTAAGCACCCCGTTGCCGGTCGCTCCATCAGCCACTCTCACCGCGTCACCAACCGTAAGTTCCGCCCCAACATCCAGCGCGTCTACGTCGTCGTCGATGGTCACCGTCGCAAGATGAACGTTTGCTCCACCTGCCTCAAGTCTGGCAAGGTTGCGCGCTCCTAAATAAGGTCTTACCAACAAGTACCTCGGACTCTCCGGGTCAAAGACCTCGCGTTCATATAGAACTTACCAAAGGCGCCCTTCCCTACGGAGGGCGCCTTTTTGCACTCATTGGGGACAGACTTATATGAGGGTTTGCAGATGTCAAAGGGATCATAGCCCAGCTGGTATGCCTTGTAACTAACGGTACGCCTCGAGCGAGTCGGACGCACCTTACACGGGATTGAAATGGATGTAATCGAGTAGCTGCACCGCCTGTGTGTCCGACTCAACCGCGACCCGCGAATAGCGATCATCAAACAGATGTCCCGTTTTCCCATTGAAATACTCATGAGAGTCTGTACCCAATGAGCGGGGCGATGCAGCAGGCAAATAGTTTTAGTTGAAACGGTTCATTTGATTGAAGCGTTTTAGTATGCCTTTTACGGGAATCTGACCGTTTACCGAATTATTTCTTGCTATCATGCAAGGCGTAGGGTAAATCTCCGATCGCAAGGAGACACAAATGGTGAAAAAGTCACCGGAAAACACTACTCCCGCCATCGTGGACAACGTGGAGGCGCTTGAGGCCAAACTCAAATCTATGCGTGAGGCCCAGGCTAAATTCGCTGAGTACACTCAGGAGCAGGTAGACAAGATCTTCTACGAGGCTGCTATGGCCGCCAACAAGGCTCGTATTCCTTTGGCCAAGCTCGCCATCGAGGAGACAGGCCGTGGCGTTCTCGAGGACAAGGTCATCAAGAACCACTACGCCGCTGAGTACATCTACAACGCTTACAAGAACACCAAGACCTGCGGTGTCATCGAGCGCGACGACGCTTACGGCATCACCAAGGTCGCCGAGCCGATCGGTATCGTTGGCGCTGTCATCCCGACCACCAACCCGACCTCCACCGCGATCTTCAAGACGCTCATCTGCCTGAAGACCCGTAACGCCATCATCATCTCCCCGCACCCGGCAGCCGCCAAGTGCACCATCGCCGCCGCCAAGCTCGTTCTCGACGCAGCTGTCAAGGCCGGTGCTCCTGAGGGCATCATCGGCTGGGTCGACAAGCCGTCCATCGAGCTGACCAACATGGTCATGCGCGACGTCGACATCATTCTCGCAACCGGTGGCCCGGGCATGGTCAAGGCTGCTTACTCCTCCGGTAAGCCCGCACTCGGCGTCGGCGCCGGCAACACCCCGGTCATCATCGACGATACCGCGGACATCAAGCTCGCCGTCAACTCCATCATCCACTCCAAGACGTTCGACAACGGCATGATCTGCGCTTCCGAGCAGTCCGTCACCGTCCTCGACTCCATCTACAAGGATGTCAAGGCTGAGTTCCAGCGTCGCGGCTGCTACTTCGTCAAGCAGGGTGCCGAGATGGACGCCCTGCGTGCCGCCATGTTCAAGAACGGCGCACTCGATCACCGCATCCCCGGCATGGCTGCCGCCAAGATCGCCGAGCTCGCCGGCATCGAGGTTCCCGCCAAGACCAAGATCCTGATCGCCGAGGTCACCTCCACCGATCCCGAGAAGGAAGAGTTCTCCCACGAGAAGCTCTCCCCGGTCCTCGCTATGTATCACGCCAAGGACTTCCAGGAGGCCGTTGACAAGGCAGAGCACCTCGTCCTCGCAGGTGGCCCGGGCCACACCGCCTCTCTCTACGTGCACCCGGCACAGAGCGAGAAGATCGCTAAGTTCCAGCACGTCATGAAGGCCTGCCGCATCGTCATCAACACCCCGTCCTCGCACGGCGGCATCGGTGACCTCTACAACTTCGGCATGAAGCCGTCTCTAACCCTGGGCTGCGGCTCCTGGGGTGGCAACTCCGTCTCCGAGAACGTTGGGGTGAAGCACTTGATCAACGTCAAGACCGTGGCAGAGCGCCGCGAGAACATGCTGTGGTTCCGCGCACCCGAGAAGGTCTACTTCAAGAAGGGCTGCACGCCCGTCGCACTCGACGAGCTCGGCACCGTAATGGGCAAGAAGCGCGCCTTCATCGTTACCGACCAGTTCCTCTTCAAGAATGGCAACACGCGTGCCATCGAGGCCAAGCTCGATGAGATGGGCATCGCTCACGACTGCTTCTACGACGTTGAGCCCGATCCCTCCCTGCAGTGCGCACGTCGCGGCGCCAAGCAGATGACGCTCTTCGAGCCGGATGTCATCATCGCCGTCGGCGGCGGTTCCGCAATGGACGCCGGCAAGATCATGTGGATGATGTACGAGCACCCCGAGGCGAACTTCGAGGACATGGCCATGGACTTCATGGACATCCGCAAGCGTATCTTCACCTTCCCCGAGATGGGCAAGAAGGCTTACTTCGTCGCCGTCCCGACCTCTTCGGGCACTGGCTCCGAGTGCACGCCGTTCGCCATCATCACCGACAAGGAGACCGGCATCAAGTGGCCGCTCGCCGACTACGCGCTGCTCCCCAACATGGCTATCGTCGACGCCGACAACTGCATGACCGCCCCGAAGGGCCTCACCGCAGCTTCCGGTATTGACGTCATGACCCACGCCATCGAGTCCTACGTCTCCATCATGGCTTCCGATTACACCAAGGGCCTCTCCGAGCGCGCCGCAAAGCTCGTCTTCGAGAACCTCCCGAGCTCCTTCACCAACGGTGCCAAGGATCCGCACGCTCGCGAGGAGATGCACAACGCATCCTGCATGGCCGGTATGGCATTCGGTAACGCCTTCCTGGGCCTCAACCACTCCATGGCCCACAAGCTCGGCGCTTTCCACCATCTGCCCCACGGCCTCGCAAACGCAGTCATCCTGACCCGCGTCATGCGTTACAACGCCGCCGAGGCTCCTGTCAAGATGGGAACCTTCTCTCAGTATCCTTACCCCAACGCGCTGCACAACTACGCCGAGATGGCTCGTTACTGCGGCATCGACGGCAAGGACGACCGTGAGGTCTTCGAGAACTTCATCACCAAGCTCACCGAGCTCTGCGACTTCATCGGTGTCAAGCACACCATCGCTGAGTACGGCGTTGACGAGAAGTACTTCCTCGACACCCTCGACGAGATGACCGAGCAGGCATTCAACGACCAGTGCACCGGCGCTAACCCGCGCTACCCGCTCATGAGCGAGATCAAGGAGCTCTACCTGGACGCCTACTACGGCCGAGAGCCTCAGGATTACGCCGTCTGCTAGTTCTAGCACGGTTTTTAACGGCGGGGGTGCACGGGTGTTTCACACACCCCCGCCGTCGCTTCTATCGCATCGTTGAAAGGATGCAACCATGCTGCTACCCGATTCCAAGACCGAGCTCGTCCGCCGTGGCAACAAGGTCGTTTACGACCTGGGTGACAAGATCGTCAAGGTCTTTAACGAGACCAAGCCCGTCTCCGACGTGTTCAACGAGGCTTTGAATCTTGCCCGCATCAATGAGTGCGGCATCCGCAGCCCCAAGGCTCTCGAGGTTTCCCAGCTCGAGAACGCCAACGGCTGGGCGCTCGTGACCGAGAAGGTTCCGGGCACTACCCTTGCCGAGAAGATGACTGCCGAGCCCCAGCGCTTCGGTGAGTACCTCGAGATGTTCGTCGACCTCCAGATCGAGATCCACGGCTACACCTCCCCGCTGCTCAACCGTCAGCGCGACAAGTTCGCCCGCATGATCGACAGCCTTGATCAGCTCAATGCCACCACGCGCTACAACCTTCAGGAGCGTCTGGACGGTATGACCAAGGAGTTCAAGGTTTGCCACGGCGACTTCAACCCCTCCAACGTCATCGTCGGCGACGACGGTCAGCTGTACGTCTGCGACTGGGCACACGCCACCCAGGGCTCCCCTGCTGCCGACGTTGCCACCACCTACCTGCTCTTTGCCCTCAACAGCAAGGATCAGGCCGAGGCCTACCTGGAGCTCTACTGCGACCGCGCCGACATGCCCATGCAGGTCGTGCGTCAGTGGACGAGCATCGT
>USAY01000069.1 GCA_900552755.1 uncultured Collinsella sp. | reverse complement strand
GCACGGTGTGGCTCGACGGCGACCCGGTGCTGAGCTGCTCGGTTCCCGCCGCGCGCGTCGAGGGTCGCTCCATCACTACGCTCGAGGGCCTCAAGGCCGAGTCTGAGGCGCTCGCCCGTGCGATGGCTGCCGAAGGCGCCGAGCAGTGCGGTTTTTGCGCCCCCGGCCTTATCATGAACGTGCTGGCGCTCGCCCGCGCTGCCAAGGAGGACCCGAGCCTCGTCGCCACGCGCGAGGAGCTCTCGCGCCAGCTCGCCGGTAACCTCTGCCGTTGCAGCGGCTACGAGAGCCAGCTGCGCGCCATCGTTCGCTTCCTCAACGAGTCTGGCGTGCAGGTGGGCTTTGAGATGCCCGAGCTGCCGGTCAATAACACCAGCTGCGATGGCGTCTCGTATAAGCAGATCACTCACAAGCAGCCCAAGAAGGACTCGAAGGCCCTGCTCGAGGGGCGTCCCGTCTACACGGGCGATATGGTGCCCGCCGGTGCGCTCATCGTCAAACTCAAGCGCAGCCCCTATGCCCGCGCCAAGATCCGCTCCATCGATACGTCGCGCGCGCTGAAGGTGCCCGGCGTCGTGGGCGTCTACACCTACGAGGACGTGCCCAAGCGCCGCTTTACCATCGCCGGCCAGAGCTATCCGCAGCCGAGTCCCTACGACCGCCTGATTCTCGAGAACCTCGTCCGTTACCAAAACGAGGAGGTGGCGATCGTCGCCGCCGAGACTGAGGAGGCTGCCGACAAGGCGCTCAAACTCATTAAGGTCGACTATGAGGTGCTTGAGCCGCTGCTCGACTTTACCAAGGCACTCGATAACGACATCGTGGTTCACCCCGAGGGCGACGTGACCTTTATGTTCCCGCAGGGCGGCGACGTTGCTCGCAACCTGGTGTGCAGCGGCACGAGCGACTTTGGCGACCTTGACGAGGCCTTCGCCCAGAGCGACATCGTCTTTGAGCGCACCTACACCAGCCAGGCCACGCAGACCGCACCCATGGAAACCTTCCGCGCCTTCGCGACGACCGACGCGTTCGGGCGTATCTCGGTGACCACCTCTACGCAGGTGCCCTTCCACGTGCGCCGCATGGTCGCGCAGTCGCTCGATATCCCGCAGTCGCAGGTGCAGGTCATTAAGCCGCGCATCGGTGGCGGCTTTGGCTCTAAGCAGACGGGCTGCTGCGAAATCTTCGTTGCGTTCGTCACCCAGCAGACCGGCCGTCCGAGCTACTGCTGCTATACCCGCGAGGAGACCATCACCGCGGGCAACTCGCGCCATCAGATGCAGATGACTGTTAAGCTGGGCGCCATGAACGACGGCACCATCACGGCCATCGACCTGCATACGCTGTCCAACGCTGGTGCGTATGGCGAGCATGCCACCACGACGATCGGCCTTTCGGGCCACAAGAGCCTGCCCATCTACAACCACGTGAAGGCGAGCCGCTTTAGCTGGGACGCCGTCTACACCAATACCAACCGCGGCGGTGCGTATCGCGGCTACGGTGCCACCCAGGGCCAGTTTGCCGTGGAGAGTGCCGTCAACGAGCTCGCCGACATGCTGCACATGGATCCCGCCGACCTGCGTCTTAAGAACATGGTTCACGAGGGCGAGATTATGCCGCAGTACTACAACGAGAAGCTCAACGCCTGCGCGCTCGACCGCTGCCTGCTGCGCGCGATGGACATGATCGACTGGCGCGACAAGCCGCTGGCCGTGGACCTGGGCGACCGCGTGCGTGCTCTGGGCTGTGCGCTCACCATGCAGGGCTCGGGCATCTCCAACGTGGACATCGCCGGCATCGACATGCGCCTGGAAGAGGACGGCTTCATTACCATCGGCACCGGCGCCACCGATAACGGCATGGGTGTCGACACGATCCTGGCGCAGATTGCCGCCGAGGAGCTGGGCGTGGAGAGCTCGCTGATCGTGGTGCGCGGCGTGGACACCGACGTGTCGCCGTTCGACGCCGGCTCGTACGCGAGCTCGGGCACGTATGTGACGGGCCTTGCCGCCAAGAACGCCGCGACTGAGCTGCGCGAGAAGATCTGCGCCAAGGCCGCCCGGATGTGGGACGTTGACGCCGTCGATGTGGTCTTTGATGGCCAGTACGTGCGCCTGTCCGACGAGCGTGCCGCGCGCGAGCAGAACCGTTACCTCACGCTGCGCGACTTTGCCAACCTGTGTGTCAAGAACATCGCCGGCGGCGACGCGCTCACCTCGCACGCCTCTGCCTGCCTGCCCGTTTCGCCTCCGCCGTTTATGGCCGGTATTGCCGAGGTCGAGGTCGACAAGGCCACCGGCAAGGTGACTGTGGTGGACTACGCGGCGGCCGTCGACTGCGGCACTGTGATCAACGAGGCGCTCGCGCGCGTCCAGGCCGAGGGCGGCATTGCCCAGGGCATCGGTCACGCGCTCTACGAGATTGTCGAGCACGACGACCGCGGCCGCCTGCGCACCGGCAACTTTATGAGCTACAAGCTGCCCACGCGCCTGGATATCGGCAGCATCCGCGTGGCCTTTGAGCCGAGCTACGAGCCGACGGGCCCGTTTGGCGCCAAGTCGATCGGCGAGGTCGTCATCAACACGCCGCTCGCCGCCGTTGCCTCGGCCGTGGCGCACGCCACCGGCCATCAGGTTCGCTCGCTTCCGATCACGCCCGAGAAGGCCCTGCTGGGGGAGTAGGCGAGCTGGGGGTAGCTAATTTGGGACAGGGCCATTTTAGCTACCCAAGCCGTTAATTGGCCAACCATTCGCGCTATCAGCCGGGGTAGCTAAAATGGCCCCGTCCCAAATTAGCTACCCTTCCCTCCGATGGGCACTCGTGGTGAGGTCGTGAGTCTAAAAAGGTGTGCGTGCGCTTGCCGTTCGTATCTGCTATCATTCCTAGTCTGTGCGCTCATGCGGGCGTGGCGGAATTGGTAGACGCGCCAGATTTAGGTTCTGGTGGGATTCCCGTGAAGGTTCGAGTCCTTTCGCCCGCACCAACGCACCAGCGTCGGCCTCGGCCGTCGCGACACTTTGTTGCATAAAGGTACCAGCACCTCAGATAAGCTGGGCAGTATGAGGAGGAACGTGTTGAACATCACCGCTTCTGACGTCAAGGACGCCAAGCTCACCGCTACGGTCACCATCCCGGCCGCCGACGTCGACGCCGCGATTAAGAAGGCCTACAAGGATACCGCCAAGAAGTACCGCTTCCCGGGCTTCCGCGCCGGCAAGGCTCCCCGTCCGGTCATCGACTCCGCACTTGGCGCCGAGGCTACCCTCGCTCAGGCCACCAACGACCTGATCGCCGCCAACGAGCCCGCCGTCCTCAACGAGCTGGACATCGTCCCCACCAAGAACGGTGACTACAAGGAGCTCGACCTCGCCAAGGATCACGAGGACTACACCTACACCGTCGAGTTCTCCCTGCGTCCTGCTGCCGAGCTCTCTTCCTTCGACGCTGTCGAGATCGAGATGCCCCCTGCGGAGGTCACCGAGTCCGAGATCAACAACCAGGTCGAGATGCTCCTCAACTACCGTGCCACCTTCGAGGACGTCGAGGGTCGCGCCGTCGAGGCCGAGGACTACGTCACCGTCGATCTCAAGGCCGTCGAGAACGCCGACAACTTTGCCGCCGAGGGCCGCATGCTCATCGCCGGTAGCGACAGCAACCCCAAGGAGTTCAACGAGGCCCTGATCGGCGCTAACGTTGACGACGTCAAGACCGTCACCTGGACCGACGAGGTCGAGGAGGGCGAGGAGGCCGAGACCCACACCGTCGAGGTCACCGTCAAGGGCATCAAGGTCCGCAACACCCCCGAGCTCACCGACGAGCTCGTCAAGTCCGACTTTGGCTTCGACAGCATCGACGCTATGCGCGACGCCATCAAGATCGAGATCGAGCAGGACAAGGCTTCCCGCCTGCCGGCCGAGAAGGAGAACCGTTGCGTCTCCGCTCTCGCCGAGCGCCTGCAGCTCGACGAGATGGATGCCGACTACGAGCAGTCCGTCTTTGAGGAGCTTGGCCAGAACTTCCTGTCCAACCTCGCTGCCCGCGGCATGACGCTGGACACCTGGCTGCCCGCTTCCGGTCTGACCATGGAGCAGTTCATCGGCGACCTGCACAAGCAGGCCAACGACGTCGCCCGCGAGTCCCTGGCTCTGGACGCCCTTGCCCGTGAGCTCAAGATTGAGGTCACCGAGGACGACATCAACGCCGAGTTCGAGAAGGCTGGCGTCAAGGACGTCGAGGCTTCCAAGGCTGAGTTCATCGCCGATGGCCGCATGCCTGCTGTCCGCGAGTCCATCCGTCGCTCCAAGGCCGTCGACCACCTGGTCGAGAACGCCAAGGTGACCGAGGTCGACGAGACCGCCAAGGACGCCGAGTAATTCTCGCCACCTTGCCCGCGAGCGCATGCGTGCGCCCGTGATGGGGTAAAGTTATACACCGGTTATCCGGTTGCTTCGTACGGTGCCAGCCAATGCATAGCATGCGGGCACCGTACGTTTATCTAGAACCAATTTGGTCCGCAAGAGAGAAATGGAGATGCGTATGATCGCCAAGTTCGATTCCGCCCTCGTGCCATACGTTATCGAGCAGACGCCGCGCGGCGAGCGCAGCTACGATATCTATTCGCGCCTGCTCAACGACCGCATCATCTTCTTGGGCGAGGAGATCAACTCCGTCAGCGCCAACCTGGTCGTTGCCCAGCTGCTGCATCTTGAGAGCCAGGATGCCGAGAAGGATATCTCGCTCTACATCAATTCGCCCGGTGGCGAGGTCTACTCTGGCCTGGCGATTCTTGACACCATGAACTTCATCAAGCCGCAGGTCTCCACCATCTGCGTCGGTATGGCCGCGTCCATGGCTGCCGTGCTGCTTTCGGCCGGCGCCAAGGGCAAGCGCTTCTGCCTGCCGCACTCCAAGGTCATGATTCACCAGCCCAGCGGCGGTGCCCAGGGTCAGCAGACCGAGATCGAGATCGTGGCCGAGGAGATCAAGAAGACTCGCCGCGAGCTCAACCAGATTCTGTCCGACGCCTCGGGCCAGCCCATCGAGAAGGTCCAGGCCGACACCGAGCGCGACAACTACCTGACCGCTGCCGAGGCCCTCGACTACGGCCTGATCGACCGTATCGTCACCTCGCGCGATCTCGCCGCGAAGGACGCCTAGGATGGCAGGAAACATGCAGGACAACTTTGACGAGAACGGCAACCCCATCCGCTGCTCCTTCTGCGGAAAAGAGCAGGGTCAGGTCCGTCGTCTCGTAAAGGGTCCGACCAACATCTTTATCTGTGACGAGTGCGTTGCCGCCTGCTCCGAGATCCTTGAGGAGTCGCTTGCTTCGGACTTTATGGACGCTGCCCGCAACGGCAAGCTGCCGGGCTTCCTCAACGACCACGGCCAGGCTGCATCCCAGCCCGCCGTGGACCCCGAGACCGAGGGCTTTGAGCTCGAGGACGACCGTCAGGTCATCACGCACGTGCCGACGCCGCACGAGATCTATGACGAGCTTTCGGCCTATGTTATGGGTCAGGAGGACGCCAAGCGCGCCATGTCGGTGGCCGTGTACAACCACTATCGCCGCGTGATTGAGGGCGGCGCTGCGGTGTCTGCCTTTGATGACGACATGGGCTCGCAGTTCGATGACGATATGGACGAGGTAGAGCTCGCCAAGTCCAACATTTTGCTGCTCGGTCCCACCGGTACCGGTAAGACCCTGCTCGCCCAGACGCTCGCGCGCATCCTCGAGGTGCCGTTTGCGATCGCCGACGCCACCGCGCTTACCGAGGCCGGTTATGTGGGCGAGGACGTGGAGAACATCCTGCTCAAGCTCATCAACGCCGCCGATGGCGATATTGAGCGCGCTCAGGTGGGCATTATCTACGTGGACGAGATTGACAAGATCGCCCGTAAGGCCGAGAACCTCTCCATTACCCGCGATGTTTCGGGCGAGGGCGTTCAGCAGGCACTGCTTAAGATTCTTGAGGGCACGGTGGCAAGCGTTCCGCCCACCGGCGGCCGCAAGCATCCCCAGCAGGAGCTGCTGCAGATCGATACGACCAACATCCTGTTCATCTGCGGTGGTGCCTTTGTGGGTCTGGACAAGATCATTGCCGATCGCGTGGGCAACAAGGGCGTGGGCTTCAACTCTGAGATCGCCGGCCCCACCTCGGTCGACGAGAACGACCTGCTGCGTCAGGTGCTCCCTCAGGACCTCAACGCCTTTGGCATGATCCCCGAGTTCGTGGGCCGCACACCCGTCGTCACCCAGACGCAGGCGCTGGACGAGGACGATCTGGTGTCGATTCTGACCGAGCCCAAGAACGCTGTGGTGCGTCAGTACCGCAAGATGTTCCAGCTCGAGGACGTTGAGCTTGAGTTTGAGGATGCCGCCCTGCACGAGATCGCCCGCATGGCGCTCGCTCGCAAGACCGGCGCCCGCGGCCTGCGCTCCATCTGCGAGGACGTGCTGCAGCAGACGATGTTCGACCTCCCCAGCGAGGAGGGTGTTTCCAAGGTCATCGTGACTGAAGCTTCCGTAAAGGGCGAAGAGCAGCCCCAACGCATCTACGGGTAAACCAGCAAAAAACGTGCTTACAAATAGCCTCCGACCACCCGCGGTCGGAGGCTATTTTATATATACGCAATAACCCCAACTACCTGTGTTATTCTGTGTGTTTGTTTAAGCCTCAGCGAAGTCATATCAGACTGAAGTAATCGATACCTAAGGGGAGGAATGTAGGCCCGATTTTCGTAGATTCCGCACGAGCCGAAGACCACTTAATGTGGTCTTCGAGCGAGCCAGGACTTGACCGAGCGAAAATCGGACCTACATTCCTCCCCGGCGGGACAGGGAGAGATATATGGAAGAGATGCCCAAGAATTACGATCCGTCGACCAACGAGCCGGCGATCCTGCAGAAGTGGCTCGACGGCGGCTACTACAAGCGCCGCGAGGGCGTGGGCGACTGCACCGTCACCATTCCGCCTCCCAACGTGACCGGCAAGCTCCACATGGGCCACGCTACCGACGACTCCATCCAGGACGCCATCATCCGTATGGCCCGCATGCGCGGCAAGTCCACGCGTTGGGTGCTCGGCACCGATCACGCCGGTATCGCCACGCAGACCAAGGTCGACAAGAAGCTCAAGAGCGAGGGCATCAGCCGCCTGGAGATCGGTCGCGACAAGTTTGTCGAGGCTTGCTGGGATTGGACCCACGAGTACGGCGGCATCATCGTCGAGCAGATCAAGCGCATGGGCTGCTCCGTCGACTTCGATAACGAGCGCTTTACCATGGACGAGGACTACGCGCAGGCCGTGCGCAAGGTCTTCTGCGACTGGTACCACGACGGTCTGATCTACCGCGGCAAGCGCATCGTCAACTGGTGCCCCAACTGCACCACCGCCATCTCGGACGACGAGGCCGAGTACAAGGACGAGAAGGGCCACCTGTGGCACCTGCGCTACCCGCTGACCGAGCCGGTCAACGGCCAGGACTACATCGTCGTCGCCACCACGCGCCCCGAGACCATGCTCGGAGACACGGGCGTCGCCGTCTCCCCGAAGGACCCCGAGAAGGCCGCTTTTGTGGGTAAGACTGTTAAGCTCCCCATCGTTAACCGCGAGATCCCAATCTTTGAGGATTGGCATGTCGACGCCAACTTTGGCTCCGGCTTTGTCAAGGTCACCCCGGCCCACGACCCCAACGATTACGCCATGGGTCAGGCCCACAACCTGCCGCAGATCAATATCTTCGATGAGCACGCGGTGGTTGTCGAGGGTTACGGCGAGTTTACCGGCATGAACCGCGACGAGTGCCGCGAGGCCGTCATCAAGTGGTTCGAGGAGCACGACCTGCTCGATCACGTCGAGGACCTCGATCACTCCGTCATGCACTGTTACCGTTGCGACGCCGCGCTTGAGCCGTGGCTGTCTGAGCAGTGGTTCGTCGCCGTCGACAAACTCAAAGGGCCGGCGCTCGACGCCGTCAACTCCGGCAAGGTCACCTTCCACCCCGCGCGCTGGACGCAGACCTACACGACCTGGATGGAGAACCTCAAGGACTGGTGCATCAGCCGCCAGCTGTGGTGGGGCCACCGCATCCCCGTGTTCTACTGCGAGGACTGCGGCTGGGAGGACGCCCTGACCGAGGACACCGATGTGTGCCCCAAGTGCGGCGGTCATCACGTGCATCAGGACGAGAACGTGCTGGACACCTGGTTCAGCTCGCAGCTGTGGACCTTCGCCACGCAGGGCTGGCCGCAAAAGCCGGAGCTGCTCGAGGGACATCACCCCACGACCGCGCTCGTCACCGCGCGCGACATCATTGCGCTGTGGGTCGCCCGCATGGTCATGAGCTCGCTGTACTTCCTGGACGAGGTGCCGTTTAAGGATGTCGTCATCTACCCGACGATTCTTGCCAAGGACGGCAGCCGCATGTCCAAGTCCAAGGGCAACGGCGTTGACCCCATGGACCTCATTGGCATGTACGGTGCCGACGCCATGCGCTATAACCTGCTCACGCTGTGCACCAACAACCAGGACGTCAAGTTCGACGCGAACATCGACAAGAAGACCAAGAAGCTCATCGACAGCCCGCGTACCGACCAGGCCAAGAGCTTTGTGACTAAGATCTGGAACGCCAGCCGCTTCCTGCTCATGAACATGGAGGGCTACACGCCCGGCGAGCCCGTCGTGGAGACGCCGGCCGACGCCTGGATGTTCAGCCGCCTGGCCAAGGCCGTTAAGATGGTCACCGAGGGTATTGAGAACTACACCTTTGGCGACATGGCCCGCGGCGTGCAGCAGTTCTTCTGGAACGAGGTCTGCGACTGGTACGTCGAGGTCACCAAGGCCCGCTTGAAGGGCGAGGACCGTCTGCAAGCTCAGCGCAACCTGATCTTTGTGCTCGACACCTCCATTCGCCTGATGCACCCGCTTATGCCGTTTGTCACCGAGGAGATCTGGGACAACATGCCGGCGAGCGTGCTCGACCTGGACGCCGAGGGCAACGTGGACCGCGCCGAGGCGCTCATGATCGCCAAGTGGCCGGAGCCTGCCGACTACGCTAAGTATGTCGATGAGCCTGCCGAGCGCGCGTTTGAGCTGTGCCGTACCGTCGTTTCCGCCGCCCGCGCCACGCGTTCGCGTTATCGCCTGAGCCCCAAGGCCGAGCTCGACGTGGTCGTGCGCGCCGGTGCCGAGGACATCGAGAAGCTCGAGAGCCTGCGCTCGACCATTGAGCCGCTGGCCAACACCGCTTCGCTGGTCATGGGTACCGACGTCGAGAAGCCGGCTGCGAGCATTGCCGTGGTCGACAGCGGCGTCGAGGTTTTTGTGGTGCTCGAGGGCAAGGTTGATCTTTCGGCCGAGAAGGCGCGCCTGGAGAAGGAGATCGCCGCGGCTCAGAAGGAGCTTGCCGGCTGCGAGAAGACCCTTGCCAACGAGGGCTTTGTGGCCAAGGCCGCGCCCGCGGTGGTCCAGAAGAAGAGGGACCGTGCAGCTGAGCTCAAGGAGATCCTGGCGGCGCTGACTGCTCAGGTTGCTGACTTCTCGTAGGCGGTACTGGGGGACGCGGTTTGGGGCATTGCTCGCTACTGCGGACAGTCCTGCTCGCACGAAGGCCACATTAAGTGGCCTTCGGCTCGTGCG
>USAY01000068.1 GCA_900552755.1 uncultured Collinsella sp. | reverse complement strand
TCAACCTTTCGGCCAACGAGAACACCTATCCCGTGCCGGCCGGCGTGCGCGAGGCAATCGATGCATCCCTGGCTGCCACGCCGCTCAACCGCTATCCCGACCCCATGTCCAACGACTTGCGCGATGAGCTTGCTGCCTGGCATGGCGTGGCGCGTGAGAATATTTGCGTGGGAAACGGCGGCGACGAGCTGCTCTATAACTACCTGCTGGCGTTTGGCGGCGCGGGGCGGACCCTGCTCAACTGCCCGCCGTGCTTTAGCGAGTATGCGTTCTTTGCGTCGCTTTGTCAGACTGAGGTGCGCGATGTGTGGCGCGACCCGGCGACCTTTGAGCTCGACCAGGCGGCGGTGCTTGCGGCGGCTCCCGAGTGCAATCTGGCGATAGTGACCTCGCCCAACAATCCCACGGGTGACGTGGCGCCGCTCGACTTTGTCGCGGCCCTGTGCGATGCGTGCCCCGGCATGGTCATGGCCGACGAGGCCTACGTTGAGTTTGCGGACGATTCGTTTGGCGCGGCTACCACGGCGCAGGGGCTTATCGCCGAGCATCCCAACCTGGTGATTCTGCATACGCTGTCCAAGGCGTTCGGCGCCGCCGGCACGCGTCTGGGCTATGTGATCGCGGCGCCCGAGGCCATCGATGTGTTTGCGGCAATTCGCCAGATCTACTCGGTTAACGTGCTGAGCCAGGCCGCCGCGCTTGCCTGCGTGCGTGCCCGCGATGCGTACGCACCCGTGGTGGCACAGGTTGCATCCGAGCGCGAGCGCGAGTTGTACGCCCTGCGTGCAATGGCTGCCGAGGGCATGCCCGTGGAGGCATGGCCGAGCGCAGCGAACTTTGTGCTCGTGCGCACGCCGCATGCCACGCGCGTGCGCGAGCGTCTGCGCGACGAGTATTCGATTTTGGTGCGCGACTTTAGCTATGCGCCGGGGCTCGCGGACTGCCTACGCATTACCGTGGGTACCCCGCAGGAAAACGACGAGGTGCTGGCCGCGTTTGCCACGCTGGTGAAGGAGGAGATGTAGATGGACCGCTATGCTGAGGTAACCCGCAAGACGGGCGAGACCGACATTGTCGTAAAGCTCGACTTGGACGGATCTGGCGTGTGCGATATCTCGACCGGCGTGCCGTTTTTCGACCACATGCTCAACGCTTTTGGCCGCCATGGTCTGTTCGATCTGACGGTGCACGCGGTGGGCGACGTGGAGGTCGATGCGCACCACACCGTCGAGGACACGGGTATTGTGCTGGGCGAGGCGTTTTGCCAGGCGCTGGGCGACAAGGCGGGCATTACGCGCTTTGCCGACGCGGCGATCGCCATGGACGAGACGCTCGTGATGGCTGCTGTTGATATTTCGGGCCGTGGGCAGGCCTACTGCGAGCTGCCCGTGCCGACCGAGCGCGTGGGCAGCTTCGATACCGAGCTGGCCGTCGAGTTCTTCTACGCCTTTGCGCGTGACGCCAAGCTCACGCTGCACGTGCGCGAGCTGGCGGGCAGCAACTCGCATCACATTATCGAGGCTGCCTTTAAGGCCGTGGGCCGCACGATGCGCCACGCCTGCGAGCTCGATCCCCGCGTGCAGGGCATCCCCAGCACCAAGGGATCGCTGTAACCTGCCAAAAAAGGGACAGGTTTTGAATGGGGAAAAGGAGGGTCGCGTGGGCGAACCGAAGATCGTGGTAGTTGACTACCACAAGGGCAACTTGTCGAGCGTCGTGCGCGGGCTTGCGCGCGCCGGTGCCGCCGCCTGCACATCGGACGATCCGGAGCAGATCCGCCGCGTCGACGGCCTGGTCATTCCGGGCGTGGGCGCGTTCTATGACGCGATCGCCTTTATGCGCCAGAGTGGCGAGGCGGACGCGGTGCTCGATGCTGTCGCCACCGGAACTCCGCTGCTCGGCATTTGCCTGGGCCTTCAGCTATTTTTTGAGCGCGGCAACGAAGGCGTGCCTGCGGACGAGGGCGCGGTTGCCGATGGCAACACCCCCCAGCAGGCCGGTGGCCCCTGGGTCGATGGCCTGGGTATTATGTGCGGTTCGTGCACGCGCTTGGAGTCGAGTCGCCTGAAGGTGCCGCACGTGGGCTGGGACCAGGTGCACATGACGCCCACCGGTGCGGCCGATCCGCTGCTTACTGGTTTTGCCGAGGGTGCCAACATGTACTTCACCCACAGCTACGCGGTGGCCGACGATGCCGATGCCGCCGATGTGCTGGCGCGCACGCACTATACGCGGAGCTTCCCGTGCATCGTGCGCCACGGCAACGTGTGGGGCTGCCAGTTCCATCCCGAGAAATCCTCCGCGCTGGGTCAGCGCATCCTTAAGAACTTCGTGAGCATCGTCGAGGGGGCCGGCCGATGATTCTGTTTCCCGCAATCGATTTGATCGGCGGCAAGGTTGTGCGCCTGGAGCGCGGCGACCGGAGCCGCTGCAAGGTGTATTCCGACGACCCCGTGGCCGTTGCCCGCTCCTTTGCCGAGCAGGGCGCGAGCTGGGTGCACGTCGTCGACCTGTCCGCCGCCTTTGGCGAGGATGAGGACGCGTGCGCTGCCAACTCGGCGGCGATTAAGGCCATCTGCGGCGTCGACAGTCTGTCTGTGGACGTGGGCGGCGGCGTCCGCTCGCTCGCGCGCATCGACGAGCTGGCCGGCTATGGCGCTCGCCGCATTGCACTGGGCACGGTGCTCGTGACCGAGCCGGGATTTGCCGAGGTGGCGGCTCGCGGCTTTGGCGAGCTGCTGGTGGCAGATATCGCCGCACGCGACGGCCAGGTCAAGGTGAACGGCTGGCGCGACGGCGCGGGCGTGGCACTCGACGATGCCGTGGCGCAGCTTTCCGAGCTGGGCTTTAAGCATCTGGTGTATACCGACATCGCGCGCGATGGCATGCAGACGGGCATCGATGTGGCGGCGTATCGTCATGTGGCCGAGGTCGCGGGCTTTCCCGTCGTGGCTTCGGGTGGTATCTCGACGCTCGACGATATCCGCGCACTGGCCGCGGTGGGTGAGGATGCTATTGAGGGCGCCATTACCGGCCGTGCGCTCTACGAGGGCAACTTTACGCTGGCCCAGGCGCTAGCCGCCGCCCGAGGGGAGGAGTAGTCCATGCTTACCAAACGCGTGATTCCCTGCTTGGACGTCAAGGACGGCCGCGTGGTCAAGGGCGTCAACTTTGTGAGCCTGCGCGATGCGGGCGACCCGGTGGAGCTAGCCCGCGCCTACGACCGCGAGGGTGCGGACGAGGTTGTCTTCCTGGACATTACCGCCACGAGCGACAACCGCGCGACGACCATCGAGATGGCGGCGCATGCGGCCGAGGAGCTCGCTATTCCCTATACCGTGGGCGGCGGCTTTCGCGACCTGGCGGGCATGCGCACCATGGTTGCAGCCGGCGCCGACAAGGTATCGCTTAACTCTGCCGCCGTGCGCGATCCGTCGTTGATTAGCCAGGCTGCCGCGGCGTTTGGCAGCCAGGCCGTGGTCGTGGCGATCGATGCCAAGCGCGTCGGTTTGCCCGGCGCATCTGGTGCCGACAAGTGGGAGGTCTTTACCGCAGGCGGCCGCAACGCCACGGGTATCGACGCGGTGGCGTGGGCCGAGGAGGCGGCCCGTCGCGGCGCCGGCGAGATCTTGCTCACCAGTATGGACCGCGACGGCACCAAGGCCGGCTTTGACCTGGCGCTTACCCGCGCCGTGGCGCGCGCGGTGCCGATTCCCGTCATCGCGAGCGGCGGCGTGGGCACGCTCGAGCATTTTGCCGAGGGCGTGATCGAGGGCGAAGCCGACGCCGTATTGGCGGCAAGCGTCTTTCACTTTGGGACCTTCAGCATCCGCCAGGTGAAGGAGTATATGGCGTCGCAGGCTATTCCCGTGAGATTGGATTTTTAAATGGAGCAAGTGACAACTGCGTCCGAGCTCAAATACGACGCCAAGGGGCTGATTCCTTGCGTGGTTCAGCAGTATGACACCGGCGAGGTGCTTATGGTTGCTTGGATGAACGAGGAGTCGGTGGGGCTGACGCTCAAGACCGGTACCACGTGGTTTTGGAGCCGCAGCCGCCAGGAGCTCTGGAACAAGGGTGCGACGAGCGGCAACATGCAGGAGGTCAAGGAGCTTTGGGCCGACTGCGATAGCGATACGCTGCTGGTCAAGGTCGACTCGCCGGGTCCGGCCTGCCATACCGGCAACCGTACCTGCTTCTTTAAGAAACTCGCGTAGGGCGGGCGCTCGATTAGACGCTCGGCCACCAGAAAGGATTGAACTATGGGTGTGCGCACCGCAAACGTTCAGGATGGAAATATCGGTGAGACGCTGACGGGGCTCGCCGAGGTGATTCACGGCCGTCGTGATGCATCGCCGCAGGAGAGCTATACCGCGCGTCTGCTGACCGACGTGGAGGATGAGCTGCTCAAGAAGCTTGCCGAGGAGGCGAGCGAGGTGATCATGGCCTGCAAGGATAACGATCACGATCACATCCGCTACGAGGCCGGCGACCTGATCTACCACCTGCTCGTGACGCTCGAGCGCTACGGTATCACCCTCGACGAGCTAGCCGGCGAACTCAACGCCCGCCGCCACTAGTCATTGGGGACAGTCTTTGTTGGTGTAACGGGGTCATGGAAGTTGCGGTGAAATAGGGACTGTTTAAGCGCTTCATCAAGCAAAACAATCCCTATTTCACCGCAACTTATGAAGGGATGGCTAGGCGAGGGGCGTGGATTCCCATTCGCCGGTGGCGTGGGGGATGTCGAAGGTTCGATAACCGCAGTCGTAGGCGTGCGCCTGGGCCTCGCGGATGTTCCAGCAGATATCGCAGGCGCGGTGCGCGTCCGAGCCAAAGGTGATCGGCACTTCGGCATGGGCAAAGCAGCGCAAAAGACCGGTTGCGGGGTAGTAGTCGCCCAAGCCCTTGCGCGGCGCGGCCGTCGAGACCTCAACGCGGCGGCCCGTATCGTGCGCGCACTCTGCCATCTGCTGCCAAAACGGTGCGGGGTCAAAATCGGGCGCAAAGCCTTCCTTCGAAAAGCGCATGACCAGGTCGGGGTGAGCCATCACATCAAAGTTGAGCGGGCTCTCGCAGGCGCGGCACCAGTCATCGACATAGCGCTCCCACACGCCGCGTACCCCCAGGTTTTCCCAAACGTGCAGGTTGGTGTCATCGTCGATCCAGCCGCAAAGGGAATCGGGCGTATCGGGACGAGCGACGTCCTCCGTTCCCGCCGTACCCGCGGCACCGGCCATGATATCGCCTGGGTTGCCAATCCAGTGCACACTGCCCAGGCGCACGACGGCGCCCTGGGACCAGCGCTCAACCAAAGGCTCGCAGCCCTCGTACCAATCGCATTCGAAACCGTAGATAAAGGTGAGTTCTGGCGCAATCTGAGCGGCAAGATTGCGAGCGTCCTCAAAAGCCAGACGATGCGCCGGGAGGTCACCCTCAGTAACCTGCACCTCGCAGTTAGCATCCATGCTGGCGGGCAGGGTGAGATGGTCGGTCGAAACCATGACGCGGCAGCCGGCCGCAGCAGCGGCACGGACGTTGTCCTCAAACGAGGCATGCCCGTCCGAAAACGAGGTGTGGGTATGGCAATCGACCAGCGGGCACATGGGCATAGCGGCTCCTTTGCGTCAAGCGAATCCGCTTCATTGTAATGGCGCAGCTCTCAACACGCCGGGCACGCCGGGGATCGAAATCGATTGGAAAGGTTGCGCGGCGCGTGGTGCGGCCTCGCTTGCTCTCAAAACGTGTACGTCAGCCTCCAAAACCGACAAATAATGACATGTTTGGAGGCTGACGTACACGTTTGGATGGGGGCGAGGGCGGCGACGGACGAAAGTCACGCCTGTGCCACGTCCGATGTGCTAGCGTTTGGGTGAACAAAACGAGCCCGTGCGGAAAGGAGCCGGACCGTATGCCATGCGATAGCAAATTCACGCTGTCCCGCGAGACCGATGCGCCCGAGACCATCGTCAAGCTGGAATGCGATATCGATGACGCGTCGCCCGAGGTGCTCGCCTACGCTGCCGACCGCCTGCGCGAGGCGGGTGCGCGCGAGGTGCATTGGCTACCCCTCTATTGCAAGAAAGGCCGCCCCAGCTGGCAGCTACAGGTAATCTGTGCTCACGAGGATATCGAGCGTCTGCAGACGATCATCTTTTTGGAAACTACGACCAATGGCATCCGACGCCAGGTTATGGAGCGCGTTTGCCTGCCACGCCGCTTTGAGCGCGTAACGACGCCATGGGGCGAGGTGTCCGTCAAGGTGGCCACCCTACCCGACGGCAGCGAGCGTGCAGCGCCCGAGTACGAGGACTGCACCCGCCTTGCCCGCGAGCACGGTGTGCCGCTCCAGCGCGTGATGCAGGCAGCACAAGCCGCGGCTCTGCAATTTGAGTGACACGGTCGGCGACGCGCCACACCCACCCCATCAACCTCACCGAAAGGACCACCATGAAATACCTCATCGCCTCCGACATCCACGGCTCGGCATACTGGACCGAGCGCCTGTGCGCCGCCATCGAGCGCGAGAACCCCGACCGCATCGTGCTGCTAGGCGACCTGCTCTACCATGGTCCGCGCAACGACCTGCCGCGCGACTACGCCCCCAAGCGTGTGATTCCGCTGCTTAACGCCCTGGCCGACCGCATCATCGCGGTGCGCGGCAACTGCGATGCCGAGGTCGACCAGATGGTCCTCGACTTTCCCGTCATGGCCGACTACGCCACGCTGTTCGACGAGACCGGCCGCGAGCTGTTCCTGACGCACGGCCATGTCTTTGGCGCTGGCATGCACAACAGCGTCGACCACGCGCCCGCGCTGCCCGAGGGCTCCGCGCTCGTCTACGGCCATACGCACATCAAGGTCAACGAGGAAAGCGCCGCGCACCCGGGCCTGTGGCTCTTCAACCCCGGCAGCGTGAGCATCCCCAAGGACGGCTCGCACAGCTACGGCATTTACGAGGGCGGCGCGTTTCGCCACGTGATCATGGAGGAGGAATAACCATGGCGCAGCACATGGCTCAGCAAAATGCCGAGGGCTCGCGCGACCTGTCCACGCTGGTCGACGCGTCGGCCGAGCTGCAGCATCTGGTGCAGACCATCTGGCGTCTGCGTCAGCCCGATGGCTGCCCGTGGGACCGCGAACAGACGCACCGCAGCATTGGCAAGAACATGATCGAGGAAGCCTACGAGGCGCTCGATTGCATCGAGGCGGACGACGCGGCGCATCTGCGCGAGGAGCTGGGCGATGTGCTCATGCAGGTGGTGCTGCATGCGCAAATTGCGGCGGATGCCGGCGAGTTTACGCTGGCCGACGTGGCGCGCGATATCGACGCCAAGCTCATTCGCCGTCATCCGCACGTGTTTGGCGATGTGGATGCCGACAGCTCCGACGAGGTACTCAAGATTTGGGACGAGGTCAAGCTTGCCGAGAGGGCTGCCAAGGACAAGGCCGTGGCGGCGGGCGAGGCTGCGCCCGAGGGCCTGCTCGACGGCGTGCCCACGCATCTGCCGGCGCTGATGCAGGCTCAGAAGGTGTCGCGCAAGGCGGCTGCCGTGGGCTTTGAGTGGGAGACGGTCCAGGACGTGTGGGACGAGGTCGCCGAGGAACGTGCCGAGTTTGAGGCCGAGGCCCCCGGAACGCCCGAGCGCGAAATGGAGTTTGGCGATCTGCTCTTTGCCCTGGTCAACGTCGCGCGCAAAGAGGGGATCGACGCCGAGAGCGCCCTGCGCGCCAGCACGGCAAAGTTCCGCCGCCGCTGGGCCGCGATGGAGCAGATGGCGGCCGATGCTCACGTGGATCTTGCCGAGCTTTCGACCCACGGCCTCAACGACCTGTGGGATGCCGCAAAGGCGGAGGAGTAAGACTGCTGGAACGACGGGCTGACACGCCTCATCGTTTCCGCTAAATTTTTCGAAAATCAAGTGTATCCCTCGGCTAGCTTAGGGCATAATGCAAAAAGTGCGACATGGCTAACTTATGAACCTGCGCGCCTCTACAGCGTGCAAGCCGCGTCGCCAAGCATTCAACCCGTTTCCAAGTGAGAGGGAGACAACATGAGCGATATTTTGGACGTCTACGGTCGCGAGGTGCTCGACAGCCGCGGCAATCCCACCGTCGAGGTCGAGGTCGTGCTCGAGGACGGCAGCTTTGGCCGCGCAATGGTGCCTTCGGGTGCTTCGACCGGCGCCTTTGAGGCCTGCGAGCTGCGCGATGGCGACAAGAGCCGCTACCTGGGCAAGGGCGTCTCTCAGGCCGTCGAGCACGTCAATAACGAGTGCGCTAACGCCGTCGTGGGCATCGACGCCTTCGACCAGCGCGCCGTCGATGCCGCGCTGATTGCCGCGGACGGTACCCCCAACAAGACCAAGCTCGGTGCTAACGCCATCCTGGGCGTGTCCCTGGCAGTGCTGCTGGCCAGCCTGGTGCTGATCGTGGGCGTGCTCCACGGTTATTTCCAGGATCGGGTCTCCGGTGAGCTGGAGAGTCTGGCAGAGTACATCGCCCATGGGGTAGAGGAGAATGGCACGGACTATCTCACAGAGGATCTGCCCGGCAGCTACCGGATCACCTGGGTGGATGCGGACGGCACCGTGCTCTTCGACAACCGGCAGGACCCGGAGGAGATGGGGAACCACGCCCAGCGGGAGGAGATCCGGGAGGCGCTGATCCTGGGGAAGGGACATGCGGTCCGCTATTCGGACACGCTTTCCCAGCAGACGCTGTATGCGGCCCAGCGGCTTGCCGACGGAACGGTGCTGCGGGTGTCCAGCGCCCAGTATTCCGTCTGGGTCCTGGTACTGCAGGCGCTGCAGCCGGTGGCGCTGATGATGCTGCTGGCCTTCATCCTGGCCATGGCGCTGGCTTCCCGGGTGGCGCGGCAGCTGGTGGAGCCCATCAACGCCATCGACCTCAATGACCCCGCCGGCAGCGAGACCTATGAGGAGCTGACGCCCCTGCTGTCCAAGCTCCGCAGCCAGCAGAGGCAGATCCAGCGGCAGATGCGGGATTTAAAGCGCCGGCAGGAGGAGTTCACCGCCATCACGGAGAACATGAGCGAGGGCTTCCTGGTGATCGACCAGGAGACGCGGGTGCTGACTTACAACTCCGCCGTGCTGCGGCTGCTCTAGGCGCAGGTCCCCACAGAGGAGGGAGAGAGCGTCTACGCCCTGAACCGGGAGGCGGGCTTCCGCCGCTGCGTGGAGGAGGCTCTGGCCGGTCGGCGGTGTGAGCAGCTGCTGGAAAAGGACGATGATTGCCGCCAGATCATCGCCAGTCCTGTGGAACAGGACGGCCAGATCGCGGGTGCGGTGCTGGTGATCCTGGATGTGACGGAGAAGGAGCAGCGGGAGCGGCTGCGGCGGGAGTTCACCGCCAACGTCTCCCACGAGCTGAAGACGCCCTTGACCTCCATCCTGGGTACGGCGGAGATCCTGCAGAACGGTTTGGTGAAGCCGGAGGACGTCCCCCACTTCGCCGGGAACATCCACCGGGAGACGGAGCGGCTCATCGGGCTGGTGAACGACATCATCAAGCTGTCCCGCCTGGACGAGGGCGGCGGCCTGGGCCAGTGGGAGACCGTGGATCTGTACGAGGAGGCGCGGGCCGTCCTGGAGCAGCTGGCTCCGGCGGCCCAGCGGAAACAGGTGACCACCCGGCTCCAGGGCGGCGAGGCTCTGGTGCGGGGCGTACCCCAGATCGTGGAGGAGATCGTCTACAACCTCTGCGACAACGCCATCGCCTACAACCGGGCGAACGGCAGCGTCACCGTCACAGTGGAAAATACCGCCTTCGGCCCTCGGATCACGGTGGCGGATACTGGCATCGGCATTCCCCGGGAGGCCCAGGGCCGGGTATTCGAGCGGTTTTACCGGGTGGACAAGAGCCATTCCTCCGGCGGCACGGGACTGGGGCTCTCCATCGTCAAGCACGGGGCGGCCTATCTGGGTGCCCAGGTGGAGCTCCACAGCGAACCGGGCCACGGCAGCACCTTTACGCTTACCTTTCCGAAGGCGGGAGCATGAGGGGGGCTTGCAATCCCGGCGGAAGTGTGCTAGGATAACCGGAGATTGATGAATGATTGGAGGGGTGTGAAGATGCGGATCTGACTTTCGTGTTTTGGCATAGAGGGTTGCTGCGGCGAAGACGCAGCGTCTTTTTCCATGCCATTGCAGGGAAGGCAGACCGCTGATCTCACCCAGGTATCGCACAGCCCCGGATGCGGGGTGAATGCCGTATGCCCGGCCGCGGGAGAGGTCTGCTCTCCCGCGGCCGTTTTTTGCTGCGCAAAAGCACGGCGAATCGGAAATGACGGATGAGACGCTCAT
>USAY01000067.1 GCA_900552755.1 uncultured Collinsella sp. | reverse complement strand
TCGACCGTCTCGCCATGAATGCGAACACCGCCAACACATGCCGTCAAGCTCACGTGCTCATGGCCCGGAATAATCGCGGAACGAACGGCATCGGATACCTGACGCAGGCGACGGGCGAAGTCATCGGAGGGAATATCGGGCATGACGGCCACAAACTTGTCGCAGCCATAGCGCACAAGTTCGTCAGTCGAACGAATACCGCTGCGTATGGCTGTCGCCACGGCACCGAGCGCAAGGTCGCCGGCATGGCGGCCGCACGTATCGTTGAAGACCCTAAAATCATCAAGGTCGATCACCGCAACGCCGGCATTCATGCGGGCGCTACGGAGCTTTTCCTCGTAATATCGGCGATTGCGCACACTCGTCAGCACGTCGGTGTAGACAAGGTCCTCTTCTGCAGTCTCTTGTTCATCGATCGGACGCACCATCAGCAGGACGTGAGGCTCGCCCTCGACCTTCAGAGGGCGTAGGCGAGCGCGGTACTCAACACCATCGTTGAGCAGTTGCTCCGACAACTCATCGGAGTCTGCCAAAGCCTCAAGACTCGACTGACGCAGACAAGGGCAGCGATCGCCGGCGAGCAGGCAGTTAGGCTCGCTCTTAATCTGATCGTCCGACAGCAAACGCACCACGGGGTAGGTCTTCGCGACGCGGGCGACCTCAGCGGCAGCCTCCTCGTCGGTTAGATTGACCTCGTGATTATTGAGCATATGGGGCCCCTTCGATAGTTTCGCATGGTAGCGGTGGGTTCCAAATGCTACAAGGGTAACACCTTGCCGATGCAGGTAAGCACGTGAATGCTGTTACATTTTTATGACCTGGCAAACGGTGGTAATGGAACCGCGGGCGCGTGGTTATTGGCGCATTCGTTAACAATGACGAAACGCCAACAGTCCCCCTCCCCGCAGGTCATCGAGCGTGCTAACGCTCCAAGACATCGTGAACGGCGTTTGCCGCCGTAACGGGGCGATCGCGCAAACCGTTATGCGCGCCCGGGATCGTCACAAGGGGGCAATCGAGATATTCGGCAGCCGCTCGCGTACCAGCCTCGCGGGGTGTACCGACCGAAAGCTCGCCCAAAAACACAGCCGACACCGCCTTTGATTCGCGGGCGCGCTCCCAGTCGGGAGCATATGTCATATTTGTTCCGTATTCATTGGCCATAAAGCAACGACCATTGCGCAGGGCATGCTTGGCTTCCGCTTCGGTCGTCCCAGGAGCCTCGGGGTCCAAGTCGCCGAGAGCTCCCAAGAAAAGCCGAAGCGCCCTTGAAACCTTTCCAGCCGCAATCATATCGAGCAAAATCGGAGCTGCGCCCATGCCGACGCCTTCGGCCGACACAGCCGGCTCATGCAGAATCGCACGGGCGACGAGATGGGGTTCGGTGCGAAGAAGCTCCAGCGCCACCAACGTACCGGCGCTGTGCGCAAGCACATTTGCCGGAGCGCCAACGTGTTCGATCACGGCCTGCAGGTCGGCGGCCTGAGCGGCAAGATCATAGCTGCCGTCTGCCGCTTCGCTGCTGCCGCCACAGCCGCGGCGGTCATAGGCAATTACGCGGTAGTTGCGACCGAGCTCACATGCGATGCCGTCGAAAAATGTGCCGTCGACACAAGCGCCGTGCACGCACACCAAGGCAGGAGTATCAGGCGACACATCCGGGCCGGCATATTCGCGACAGGCAATCGTGGTGCCCGCATTCTCGACCGTAAAATCCATGTTGTGCCCCCATCATCAACGCCCATCCAGTTGTACATCGGTACGGTTGGATGGACCCGCATTTCCTTACGCCTTGTTAACAGATTAACTGTACCCGACCCGATACCTTTCATGACGCGGCATCGAAGGCAGAGTTAAAAAACGAAACCTGCAAAGCACAAGCCCGGACCATACGTTGGAGCCGATGCTATGCTTAAGGTTAATTGTCTTGAGGAGCATATGCCTATGTCTACGTTTTTGAATGCCAGCCCCATCTTTGGGCCCGTTCGTAGCCGTCGCCTTGGTCTCTCGCTCGGCGTCAACATGATGCCGGCCAGCGGCAAAATCTGCACGTTCGACTGCATTTACTGCGAAAACGGCCTCAACGCCGAGCGCCCCTGCCACGAGCCGTACAACACAGCTGCCGTGGTACTCGACGCGCTCGAGGCAAAGCTGCGCGAGATGGCAGCCGAGGGCGAGCTCCCCGATGTGATCACCTTCGCAGGCAACGGCGAGCCCACCGCCGCACCGGAGTTTCCGCAGGCCATCGCCGGCGCCGTCGCGCTGCGCGACGAGCTTGCCCCAAACTCCAAGATCGCCGTGCTCTCCAACGGCACGCGCGCCGACCGCCCCGAGGTGCACGACGCGCTCATGATGGTCGACGACAACATCCTCAAGCTCGATACGGTCGACCCGGCATTTATCCAGCTGCTCGATCAACCCGTTGGCCCCTACGATGTGGAGCACCAGATCGAGACGTTCGCGAGCTTTAACGGCCACGTCATTATCCAGACGATGTTTTTGACCGGCGAACACCAGGGCAATCCTCTCGACAATACCGGCGAGGAGTACGTTGGCCCTTGGCTCGCGGCACTCGAGCGCATTCGTCCGCAGGAGGCGACCATCTACACGGTGGCGCGCGAGACACCGGTCACCGGCCTTGCCAAAGCAGCACCCGACGTCCTCGACGCCATTGCCGCGCGTGTGCGCGCCCTCGGCATTCCCTGCCAGGTGAGCTACTAGCAAAACCACACAGCAGCTAGTGCCCGCCATCCCGCCCCATCAGTTGCGGTGATATAGTTCCTATTTGTGCTGTTAAACCGCTTAAATCGGAACTATATCACCGCAACTTTTATGGACGCATGGGTGGGCTATACTAGCTGCGGATGAAAGGAAGTTAGCCATGTATGACAAAGGACCCGTACCCGGCCGCAACGACGCTTGCTGGTGCGGCAGCGGCAAAAAATATAAGAAATGTCACAGCGCCTTCGACGAGCGCCTCGAGCGCCTGTGGGAGGAGGGCTGGGAGGTTCTGCCCCGCACGCTCTACAAGACGCCCGCCGATATCGAGGGCATCAAGCGCTCCGCCGCCATCAACGTGGGCGTGCTCGACTACGTAGGCGAGCACATCGCCGCGGGCATGACCACCAACCAGATCGACCAGATGATCTACGACTACACCGTCGAGCACGGCGGTACGCCGGCAGACCTCAACTACGAGGGCTACCCCAAAAGCGTGTGCACCTCGATCAACGATGTGGTCTGCCACGGTATCCCCTGCGATACGGACGTGCTGCACGAGGGCGACATCATCAACGTGGACTGCTCCACGATCCTAGACGGCTACTTTAGCGACTCGAGCCGCATGTTCTGCATCGGCGAGGTCTCGGCCGACCGCCAGCGCCTGGTCGACGTCACCCGCGCCAGCGTGGAGGCGGGTCTGGCAGCCGTCAAGCCATGGCTGCCGCTGTCCGTGATGGCCGAAGCCGTGCAAAAGACGGTCGAGGACGCCGGTTTTAGCGTGGTGCGGGAGTACGGCGGACACGGCATCGGTAAGGAGTTTCACGAGGACCCGTTTGTGGGCTTTACCACCGAGGCACCCGATGTGGACACCATCATGGCTCCGGGCATGGTCTTTACCATTGAGCCCATGGTCAATGCCGGAGCGCCCGACATTAAGATTAGCAAGGGTGACGGTTGGTGCGTGCGCACCAAGGACGGCAGCGATTCGGCCCAGTGCGAGGTACAGCTCGTGGTGACCGAGGACGGCTACGAGCTGCTCAGCTGGTAGCTGTGGATGCGCCGAGCTACGCGATGGATATGTTAACCATCGCGTAGCCCGGCGTTTTTATAGCGTTTTGCCTGATACAACCTGCCAAAATAAACCTGTCCCTTTTTGGTAGGTCGAGCGGAAAGGACTGCTTGTGAACATCCTGGTTTTGCTGCCCGTCAACGACCGCCATCGCGCGATCCTCGAGTCGAGCGCTCCGGGCGAGGACTTTATCTACACGAGCGCCGACGCCGCCGCGCGCGAGCAGGTCGCCGATGCCGACGTGATCTTGGGCAACATCGACCCTGACATGCTCACAGCATGCGAGCATCTCCAGCTGTTGCAACTGCAGACCGCGGGCTATGACGATTACTTGGCCGCCGGCACCGTGCCAGCCGACGCTAAGCTTTCCTGCTCGGTGGGCGCCTACGGCCAGGCTGTGAGCGAGCACATGTTTGCCATGGTCCTTTCCATGATGAAGCGCCTGCCCGGCTATCACGACTTGCAGCGCGAGCATCGCTGGGAGGATTTGGGGCCGGTCACCTCGCTCAAAAGCGCCAATGTGCTGGTGCTGGGCGCGGGCGATATCGGCGGCCACTTCGCCACGCTCTGCCGCGGCATGGGCGCGCACGTCCGCGGCATCAAGCGCCATCCGCTCGTCTACCCCATTGTGTTTGAGGACATGGACGGCATGGACGCCCTATCCGAGCGCCTGGCCGAGGCTGACATCGTCGCATCCTTTATGCCCAGCACACCCGAGACCCGCGGCCTGGCGAACGCCGAGTTCTTCGCCGCGATGAAACCGGGCGCCTTCTTTGCCAACGGCGGCCGCGGCGATCTTGTGGTCGCCGACGACTTGGTTGCCGCCTTGGAGTCGGGACATCTCGCCGGCGCCGCGGTCGACGTCACCGACCCCGAGCCGCTGCCCGCCACAAGCCCGCTGTGGGATGCGCCCAACATGCTCATCACGCCGCACGTCTCCGGTTGGTTCCACCTGGCAGCCACACTCAACAACGTGGTCGACATTGCCGCGGAGAATCTGCGTCACCTGCAGGCCGGCGAGACGCTGCGCTGTTGGATCGAGCACTGATTGTTCCGGCGTTTTACCAAACGCCGGAACCACCCGACGCTGCGAGCTCGCCAGAGCGGCAATCTGACGTTCAATCGTCGGGCATGGCCAAAAGGCCTATGCCCTCCTCTTTCACGTCACCTTGCTCGCTCTGGCGAGCTCTCGCTGACTTTTGCTCAACCTGCGGCATTCTCCCTTTTTGGTGCAATGGGGTCTGGTTAGCTAGCTGTTGGCATTTGCCCAGATAAAACCTGCCAAAATCAACATCCCTTTTTGGTAGGTTTTAGAGCTCCACGCTTTCGGCGCCGTTGATGGTTAGGTTTCGCTCGTAGAAGGCGGTGAGGGCGCGGATGGCGTACATCACGTCGCGTACGCCGCCGGTCTCGTAGCTTGAGTGCATGGCCAGCTGCGGCAGGCCCACGTCCACGGCGTGCATGCTCGCCTGCATATTGGACAGATTGCCAAGCGTGGAGCCGCCGGCCATATCGCTCTTGTTGGCGAAGGCCTGCGTGGGTACGTCGGCGTCATCACAGATGGCCTGGAACACCGCGCGGCTAAAGGCATCGGTGCAGTAGTGCTGGTTGGCGGCTTCCTTGATGACGATGCCGCCGTTGAGCACAACCTGATTGCGAGCATCGCACTTCTCGGCGTGGTTGGGGTGCACGGCATGCGCGTTGTCGCAGCTCACAAGCATCGAGGCGGCAAGTGCGCGATGGTACGACTCGTCGTCAAAGCCCAGCGATCCGTTGATGCGGCGCAGCACGTCGGCCAAGAACGTCGACATGGCGCCCTGCTTGGTCTCGGAACCAACCTCCTCGTTATCAAAGCAGCAAAAGACCGAGACGTCGTGCGCGTTCTCGGCACCCAAAAATGCCTGCAGCGAGGTGTAGGCGCAGGCCAGGTCGTCGAGCTTGGGCGTCGAGATAAACTCGTCGGCCCAGCCCCAAATGCGCGCATCCTGACGATTGACCAGGAACAGATCACGACCTAGGATCTGCTCGGGTTCAACGTCCAGTTCGTCAGCGATCAGTGCGTCAAAATCTCCCTGTTTAAGCTCGCCGGCGCTGATGAGCGGGCACAGGTCAACGGCTCGGTTGGGAGCAAAGCCCTCGTTAACGCCGCGGTTCATGTGGATGGCAAGACTCGGAATGATAGCGACCTCGCGCTCGGTGGCAAGCAGGCGGCTCTCGATACGGCCACCCTCGCGCACCAGCACACGTCCGGCCAGCGCCAGCGGGCGGTCGAACCAGGTGTAGTCGATCATGCCGCCGTAGGCCTCGGTGTTCAGGCGCAGCGTCTCGCCTGCGCCATCGAGCTCGGGCACGGCCTTGACCTTAAACGTCGGCGAATCGCTGTGCGACGCCGTGAGCTGAAAATGATAGTCACCGGCAACACCGTCCTCGCCCCACGTCGCGGCCAGGTCCTCGCCCACCTTAAAGGCAACAACGCTCGAGGTGTTGCGCTGCGTGTAATAACGCCCGCCCGGCTCGATGTCCCACGCCGCATTCTCGGGCAGGTAGGTAAAGCCCGCCTCGTCGAGCTCGGCCATAATGGTCGCCGCCGTATGGAACATACTGGGGCATGCCTCGATAAAGTCGATAAGGTCGTTGGCGGCCTCGATATCATCGGCCGTCACATGCGCGCGCTCGGGCGTTTCCTGATCCGTCATGCTCTCCCCTTTCGCTGGGTTGATGGTCCCCTCCAGCATACCCCGCCACGCCAGCACCGCACTCTTCATTCCGTGCTTAATTCCGCGCCGCTCACCAAGTTGAGCCATCATGCCCGCGCTCCTTTTGCGACAATTGCGCTAACAGGACGAGAGGAGCCGTCATGAAGCCACGTAACATTGCCATCGCCTGCGGTGTCGCGGGAGTCACCGTCGGCCTTGCCGCTGCCGCTGGCATCGTTTACCGCAAGCAAATCAAGTCCGCCGCGTCGCTCAAACGCTTGACTGGCTACGCAGACGGCTATGACCTGTACGCAATCGACATCGCCTACGACTACGACCTTGACCGCATCATCGCAGCTGGCGTGCGCGACGACCAGGCCTACATCGATGCCGTGGTGGCGCAGGTGCTGCCCGGTGTGCCGGCACATGTCCAGGCGCCCCAGTTTGCCTGCAGCGCTTTTGTCGCCGTAGATGCCGAAGGCCGCGTGCGCACCGGCCGCAATTACGACTTTAAGGACGACACCTCGGCGTTGCTGGTGCGCAATCACCCACGCGGCGGTTATGCCTCCATCGGGTTTGCCGCCCTTAACAACCTGGGCGATAACACTCCGCTTGACTCCGTCGCCGGACGTGCCGCCGCACTCATGGGCCCGTTTGCTCAGCTCGACGGCGTTAACGAATGCGGCGTATCCATTGCCGTACTCACCCTGGATTCCAAGCCCTGTGACCAGGACACGCAACGCCCCGTCATCAATACCTCGCTCGCCATCCGTCTGGTGCTCGACCGTGCCGCCACCACGCAAGAAGCTGTCGACCTGCTTTCTGCCTACGACATGCACGCCATGGCCGGACGCGATTACCACTTCTTTATCAACGACGCCTCCGGTGACGCGCGCGTAGTAGAGTGGGATCCGCGCGATCCCGACCGCGCTTTTAAAGCGACTCCTGTACGCCAGGTTACGAACTTCTATGCCTGCTATGGCGACGAAGTGCTGCCCAATCAAAAGAATGGCGAGCTGGGCCATGGTAAAGAGCGCGCCGTCGCAATCGCCGATGTCCTTGACGCCCATGTCGGTGCCCAGGACGAGGCAGTCGCTTGGAAGGCCCTACGCGCTGCGGCGCAAGAGCCCAATCCGGAAGACATCACCAGCAACACGCAATGGTCGGTCGTCTTTGACAATACCGAACCCGCTGCCGCTATTACGCTGCGCCGCCACTGGGGCGACGTCGACGCCTTCGCACTGTAAGGAGCTGGCACCGTCGTCCTTACGCTCGCCTGACGTTGCTTACATTTCCATACGCTTGAGCTAACACGTTTTACCCCCGCATCAACAGTGTGCGGGGGTAAACTTATGCGCATGTTATAACTTGCCCGGAAGGATTCACCATGCTTAGGATCGGTCTTCTTACTAGTGGCGGCGACTGCCAGGCGCTCAACGCCACCATGCGCGGCATTGTCAAAACGCTTATGACCAATAGCGAAGAGCCTATCGAGATTTATGGCTTTGAGGACGGATATCAGGGCCTTATCTACAGCAGGTTCCGTGTCATGACGCCCGCCGATTTTAGCGGTATCCTCACCCGCGGCGGCACTATTCTGGGCACGAGCCGCACGCCGTTCAAGCGCCTGAACATTCCCGAGGCCGACGGCGTCGAGAAGGTACCCGCGATGGTCCACACCTATCACAAGTTGCAGCTCGACTGCCTGTTTATGCTGGGCGGCAACGGCTCCACCAAGACCGCCAACCGCCTGCGCGAAGAGGGCCTCAACGTTATCGCCCTGCCCAAGACCATCGATAACGACACCTGGGGCACCGAGATGACGTTTGGCTTTACGAGCGCCATCGACGTCGCCACCAAGTGCATCGACGACATCCACACCACCGCTTCAAGCCATGGGCGCGTATTCGTTATCGAGATCATGGGCCACAAGGTTGGCTGGATCCCGCTGTACGCCGGCGTCGCGGGCGGTGCGGATGTCATCTTGATTCCCGAGATCCCCTACGACATGGACCAGGTCATCAAGACCATCGAGCATCGCATGGAGACCGGCAGCCGCTTTACCATCGTGGCCGTCGCCGAGGGCGCTATCTCCAAGGAGGACGCGGCGCTGTCCAAGAAGGAGTACAAGAAGAAGCTCGCCGAGCGCACGAGCCCGTCGATCGTCTACGACATCGCCAAGGAGATCGAGGCCAAGACCGGTCGCGAGACCCGCGTCGCCATCCCCGGCCACACGCAGCGCGGCGGCCAGCCCAACGCCCAGGACCGCATCTTTGCGACCCAGTGCGGCGTCGAGGCCGCGCTTGGCTGCCTGCGCGGCGAGTTTGGCTACATGATCGCCCTGCGCGACGGCAAGATGTGCCACATGCCGCTCGAGGAGGTCGCCGGCAAGCTCAAGTTTGCCGACCCCCAGAGCGATCTGGTGCGCGAGGCCAAGGCGCTGGGCATCAGCTTCGGCGACGAATAGCCTCGGCCGAAATCCATCCCATCGGGCCCTCCGACCCCGCCCGACGTATTTCGATTTGGCTCCTCCCTTGACTCCGTCAAAGGTCGCCAATCGAAATCGTCGGGCGGGGTCGGAGGGCCCTGCGTTTACATGCTCGCCGAGGCTATTCGCCTTCTTGCTACAGGTGCCTAGCCTGAAATTAAGTTGCGGTGAAATAGTTCCAGCTTAGCCCTCAAATGGCTGAATCTAGAAACTATTCCACCGCAACTTACTGAGTGGGGGCTCTTGGCTGCTACTTGCACTGACATTTGTCCTGAAATGGCTGGTCGTTAGGGGTTGCTACTGGTAGTTGCGGTAGGGTTGGAGCAGATTCTAACTAGAAATGGTGGTCGCTACCGGTTGTTCTCGGCATACTCGGCACATTCGATTCGACCATCAAACGAAAGGAACCACCATGGATCTTGCGATGGCGCAGCGCCTCGTCGATCGCCGCAAAGCTGCCGGGCTTTCTCAGGAGGCGCTTGCCGCCCAGCTGGGTGTGAGTCGTCAGGCTGTCAGTAAATGGGAACGCAGCGAGTCCTCACCCGATACCGATAACCTCATTGCGCTCGCCGCGCTGTATGGTGTGTCGCTGGATGAGCTGCTGTATGGGGAAGCGGCTAGTGATGCCGATGGCTCAGAGGACGGCAGTACCGAAACGGTGGATGAGGCTAAAGAGGCCGAAGATTCTGCCGAGCACGCCGATTGCAGCGACAAACCACTTGTCGATATTTCCCTCGCGCGCGGCATCCACGTCATTGATCCCAATAAAGGCGAGGAAGTCCATGTTGGCTGGAACGGCATCCATGTGACAAACGAGCGCAAGGGCGAAGAGGTGCATGTGGGGCCGGACGGCGTGCATGTCGATACGCTTGAGGACGATGGACATAGCGTGCATACCAATGACGACGGCACCGTCACCATCGACGGCGAGACGTTCTCCAGCTGGAAGGAAGCACACGACAAGCTCGACCATCATGGCAAGCATTTCCACACCAAGGTCGGACGTACATGGAACAAATTCCCCTTCCCCGCGCTCGTCACCCTCGCCTACCTGGTGCTCGGCATTGCCTACGGCACATGGGCTACGGGACTCTTCCTCGTCTTTTTGATTCCCGTCTATTACGCGCTTGGCGACTTTATCGACCAACGCCACTTATCTAAGCTGATCGATGTCGTCTATTCGGTCAGTGCCGAGGCATGGTTCCTCTACATGTGGCTCTGTCTGGGGCAACCCCATCCCGCCTGGGTAATTCTCATCACCATCCCGGTCGTAAAAGCACTCATGCGTTGGTGCCGTAAACGATGGAAGCATCGCGAACGAGCCTAAACCATCCCAGCCCGACGGCAGCACCCAACTAGTACCCCCCGCCCCTCCCTCCTAAGTTGCGGTGATATAGTTCCGGTTTTAGCCTTGAGTAGTCGAATTTAGGAACTATTCCACCGCAACTTACGAATGATCGGAGCGGCTACAGCACAAGCGTCGGCGTTCGTTTGATGGTCCGCCACGAAAAGGGCCTATCTACTACGTTTAACTCGATGGGGCCAACCATGACCGCCTTTTTCGAAAATCGACAGGCCTTCTACCTGCACTGATAATTGTTCTCGGGGGAAGCGGGCACTGCGGGGCGCGGCAAC
>USAY01000066.1 GCA_900552755.1 uncultured Collinsella sp. | reverse complement strand
GCACGATGCGTTCAAAATAATCTTCGAGCTCTCGCGTCTTCAATGTTGCCACGTTGCCCTCCATTGCTTGTTTTTTTGCTCATGCTACGCCAGCACGCCACGACTTCGGCACGCTTGAATAGCCTTCTAAATTAGCAACACATTTTTGCATGAGGCAGCGGGAGGCAACATATACTCCAGCTCAAGCGTACGCCCAGCCCCGCAACAAAAACGCCAGACGGACGAGCCGCCTGGCGTGATGGAGACAAATTCTAATTCCGAAATCTAGTCGTAATTAATGCTTTGCAGGGCGAAGGCAGGAGCACCGTCACCGGCGGCGACCTTTACCACGGCAGTTCCGGACATCGCAGACGTAGAGTCGACTCCAATCGTCGCCTTCAGCTGATCGACAGGCAGCCCGTAAACGCTCTCGGGGACATCCGAGACCAGCGGGGATGGGCCACCGTTATAGCTCTGCGCAACATATGCCTCAAATGTCAGGCGGTACGTGTTGTTTCCAAGGTCCTCCGCCGCTGTAACGATTGCCGGAACGGCTATTTTCGCAACCCCGTGTTCTTCGTTGAAATAAAGGTATCCGTCTTGGACCGTAGCCCTCGTCCCAAGCGCCTGAATAACTTCGTCGTACTTCCCCTCATTGTCATCAAACTGCATTTCGTCATCGGAAAGCGTCATTCCAAAAAGGCGATTCATTTCGCTATGTACGGCATCTATCGCGATTTTAAACCCGTATCTTTTCCCGCCGATGTCGCTTCCCCGCTCTACGCGCTTTGAGCCGTTGTCAAGAAAATGGTTAAAGATGAAAAACATCATGTCGCGTTGCTCTTCTGCAGACAAGCCATCCGTTACGTCAAACAGCGAACTCGGGTCATTCTTGTTGTAGCCAAAGTCCTCCTCCGTAAAGTTCGACAGAAACAGGTTTGCGGCGGCATAGGTTGCCTGGTCGTTGAGGTCAACCTTTACACTGCTGCCCGTCTGCTCGGGCTCATCCGCCTCGTCCTCGTCGGCGGTAGGCTTCTCCTTGGCGCTTCCCTTGTCCTTATGCTCGGCCGAACCCTCGTCGGACCCCAGCACCGTAACCTGCGATGAGCTGCCCTGCCCAAGCGGACCCAGTACGCCGGTCAGCGCCAGAGCGGCACCGCCCGCCACCAGCACGCCCACCACGCACATGCCGACAATCACCGCGCGCTTATGTGACTTCTTCTGCACGGGAGGCATCCCTGCCGCCGGCATCGATGCGGGCTCAGCAGGCGCGGCCGCCGGAGAGGCAGCGCCCATGCGCGCCCCGCAGTTCGTGCAAAAATCGGTTCCATCGGGCATCTCGGAGCCACACTTGGTGCAAAACATATTCGGGCATCCCCTCACAACAAACGGCATCTGTCGCCATCATATTGAGCCCTCGCGGCTCAAATGTGTTGCACAACATTGACCACAGCCTTCGGACGCCGGCAAAGCGTGCCGGACCCTACCCCGTCACCCGTACGCTGGGGCAAAGGTCTGCCAGTGGGCACTCGTCGCACTTGGGTTTGCGGGCGTCGCAGATTTCGCGGCCAAAGGTGATCCACTGGTGATTGACCGACTCCCAATACTCGTGCGGCAAGATCTTGAGCAGATCCTGCTCGGTCTTGAGCGGCTCTTTGGCGTGCGTCTTGGGACTCAGCATCAGGCGATGCGCGATACGGTTGACGTGCGTATCCACCGCGATGCCTTCCACGATGCCATACCCCACGTTGAGCACGATGTTCGCCGTCTTGCGCCCCACACCCGGCAGTTTGACGAGCTCCTTCATATCCGCCGGCACTACACCGCCGTAATCGGCAACGATCATCTGCGCCGCTTCCACGGCGTGTTTGGCCTTGCTCTTGTAGAAGCCAAGCGACTTGATCGTGTCCGCCACGTCGGCAACACTCGCCCCGGCCATGGCCTCGGGCGTGGGCCACTGGGCAAACAGCCGCGGCGTCACCTTGTTGACTTGCGCGTCGGTCGTTTGCGCCGAGAGCAGCACCGCGATGAGCAGCCTAAAGGGATTCTCGTGGTCCAAGAAGCACTCGACCGGGCCATAGCGACGGTTAAGGCGCTCGCACACCTCGATGGCGCGCTCGCGTTTGGCGGCATTGGTCTCGCGTGGCATAACGACTCCTCGGCTCGGCAGAAACATAACTTCACGGAAACGATTGTCCCACGTATGGGGGCCTTAAGCCTCCAAAAATGCGCCGGTCTGGCGGCTCCACAGGCTTGCGTATTCGCCGCCTGCCTCGACGAGCTGTGCATGCGTGCCGTCCTCGACAATCTCGCCGTCGGCCAACACCACGATGCGGTCGAGCGCTGCCACGGTGGACAGGCGATGTGCCACCACAATGGAGGTGCGGCCGCGCATCAGGTTCTCGAGCGCCTCCTGCACCAGCGCCTCGGACTCGCTGTCCAAGGCAGACGTCGCCTCGTCGAGCACCAGGATCGGCGCATCGGTCAAAATAGCGCGGGCAATGGCAACGCGCTGGCGCTGGCCACCCGAAAGCTTAACGCCGCGCTCGCCCACCATGGTGTCAAAGCCATGGGGCAGGCGGTCGATAAACTCAGTCGCGTTGGCCAGGCGCGCAGCCTCGCGAATCTGCTCGTCAGTGGCGTCGGGGCGGCCGTAGGCGATATTCTCGCAAATGGAGCGATGGAACAGCAGCGCCTCCTGCGGCACGTAGGCAACCTGGCGGCGCAGGCTCTGCTGTGTGCAGCGCGAGACATCCTGGCCGTCCACGAGCACGCGGCCGCCCTGTACGTCGTCCAGGCGCAGCAACAGCTTGGTGAGCGTCGTCTTGCCCGAGCCCGATTTGCCCACCAGGCCCACGCGCTGGCCCGCCGCCACATGGAGCGTCAGGTCGTCGAACACGCTCTCGCCCGCCGCGGCATCACGGTATGCAAAGCTCAAGTGCTCAAAATCAATCGCGCCCTCGCTCACCTTGAGCTCGGGGGCGTTCTCGTCGTCTGCCACCAGACACGGCTCGTCCAGCACGCGCGTCATCTCGGCCGCATCGCCCAGCGCGCGGTTGATGCGCTGCATCATGGAGCTCACGTAGTTCAGACGCATGGTGAGGTTGTACGTATAGGTAAAGATCATGACGAGCGCGCCGGCAGAGATGCCAAACCACGCGTTGCCGCCCGCGACGAACACACTCACCACGGCCATGGTGATAACGATAAGGCCCGAGGTCGTAAAGTTGCGTTGCATCATGGCGTGCATCGATACCGTTTCGGCATCGCGCGCGGCACGGTCGGCGGTATCGAATAGGTCGCGCTCAAAGTCCTCGCGCCCGCAGGTCTTGACGGCCAGGATGTTCGTGACCGCATCGGACAGCACGCCCGACAGCTTGTTCTGTGCGACGGACGTCGCGGCCGAAAGCGGCATGATGCGCTTGTACATAAGCCAGACAAACGCAATGTAGACGACCATGATGCACACCAGGATCACGGTAAATGTGGGCACCACCGGGGCGAGCGCCGCTACCGTGCAGACAACCGAGGTGATGGTGGGGATGAGCGAATACACCGTCACGTCCACCAGACCCGTGTAACCGCTCATAAAACGGCTCGTCTGGCTCACAAGCGATCCGCCAAATCGGCTGGTGTGGAACGTCATGGATTGATTGGAGAGCGTGTCAAAGCACAGGCGCGCCAGGTGATAGTTGCCCGCAATCTCGAGCTTGTAGACGGTGTAGTCCTGCAGCTTGGAGAGGATTTGGCCCACTAGGTTAACGAGCACGAGCGCCAGAATGTAGGGGCCAAAGACCTCAAGCACCTGGTCGCCTGCCACGGGGCCGGCCTGGACGCGGTCGACGATAAGCGCCATCACGTAGGTGTTGGCAAACGTGAGCAAAAAGATATAGCCCGCCGACGAAAATACCGAGAGAAAGACGATCAGCGGCTGCGTGCGCGTGACATCCCAAAAACGCTGCAGCGTGCGGCGCACGGTGGAGCGTTTGAGCGGACTGGTGCTTCTCTGAGACATGGGCTTCCTTTCGCGTCTGGCAGGGCGAAACGCCATTGTTGCACACCGAAGCGCGCTTCAGGCACGTGCGACGCGAAAAGCGCTCGCGCTCCGCGCTTGCGCAGACGCCCCGCCGTCAGGTGCAGCTAGTCCTTGTCTTCTTGGTCTGCGAGCAGGCCCGCGGACTCCAAGCCCAAAATCTCGTCGGCCTCCCGCGCGTCTTCCAGCGCGTCGATGTCCTTGAGCTTGCGCTCCATAACGTTGGTGCGCGTGGTGATAATGCCCTCGACCGTCTTGCCCGCGGTCTCGATCTGCTGCTGCGCGCGACGCAGTGCCGCCTGATAGCGCGGCAGCTCGGCCTTGACGGCGGAAAGCACGCGCAGCACGTCATCGGTGCGTTTTTGCAGCCTAAACGTCTGGTAGCTCATCTGCAGACTGTTGAGGATGGCGGCCATGGTGCTGGGACCGGCAACGTTGACGTGATAGTCGCGGCCCAGGGTCTCGATAAGCCCGGGGCGACTGACGACCTCGGCATACAGGCCCTCAAACGGCACGAACATGATGCCAAAATTGGTCGTCGCGGGCACGCTCAGGTACTTCTCACAAATATCCTTTGCCTCGCGCTTCACCATCATATCGAGCGTCTTGCGCGCGGCGGCAACGGCCTCCGCGTCGCCCGACTCCTGGGCGTCGAGCAGATGCTCATATGCATCGCCCGGGAATTTGGAGTCAATCGGCAGCAGCACGGGGTCGCCCTCGTCTACCGGCAGCTTGACGGCAAACTCAACACGCTCCGAGGCGCCAGGCTTGGTGGCCACGTTTTCCAGATACTGGTCGGGCGTAAGAATGTCCGCCAGGATTGCGCCCAGCTGCACCTCGCCCAAAATGCCGCGTGCCTTCACATTGCCCAGCACGCGCTTAAGGTCGCCCACGCCGGTGGCGATAGACTGCATGTCACCCAGGCCCTTGTACACGGCCTCGAGCTGGTCACTCACTTGCTTAAACGATGCAGACAGACGGTCGTTGAGCGTACGGGAAAGCTTTTCGTCCACCGTCGCGCGCATCTGATCGAGCTGCACGTTGTTGTCCTTGCGGATGGCGCCCAGCTGTGCATCGACCGTCTCGCGCACCTTGTCCAGGCGGTGCTCGATGCCCTCGCGGTTGGCGCCGAGCTGTTGGGCCGTCTCACGGCGCAGGTCATCCATACGGTCGCCAGCCTGCGAGAACTCGCGCGCAATGGTCAGGTAGCGTTGCTGCTCCACGGCGGCGTCGGTCGTCTGCTGCTGCGCGATGGCATTTGCCGTGCGGCGGGTTTCTGCCAGCACGACGTTGAGGGCATCGAGCGTGCTATTGGCCTGCTCGAGCGCGGCCAGCATCTCTGCCCCGCTATCGCCGCGCTCCCGCAGCTCGGCACGAAGGCTTTTAAGCTGCAGGGCGCAAACCACAGCAACTCCCACCGCCACCAAGGCAATCACAACAAGCGCAATATCAATAGCAGACATAGACTCCGCCCAACAAACTCAATCGATCACCAATCAAAACCGCGATCAATCTTACCCCGCCACACGCACCGGGCGCCCGGCCCCTTCTTGGGTGCCCCTCTCCTCCGCATATTCCATAATGCGGCGCGCCGTTTTCCTGCTCACCTTTGAGTCATCGCCGGCCAAGTATGCGTATACGTTTCCTTTATTCAGGTGCAGAGCACGGCAGATGCCATAGCGCGTTACACCCGATTCCTCCAATGCTTCCAGTGTTCTCTTTCTCATCAGGGCGTTCACCCTTCTGTCGGCCGCTGGCTTTTCTTTCACTCCTCTATACGCGTGCCAAACGTTGGCGTAACGATTGGGGAGCTTATCCTCGGCGCATAGAGATGCCAGGCTACCCGCTTGGCCATACAGAGACAAAACACCTCGATAGCTCTCTTCCATCCACGAGCCCTCGGATAAACCCAGAACGTATTCGGCTTTTCCCTGCGCCAAAGCGAGCAAGAACAGAGGCTCCGCCACGCGCGGCGCAACCGTCGTCGCCTGCTCAACCAGTTTTCTAAAACTCAGCGACTGTTGCCCGGACAGCTCTCGGCAATAGCCTTTCAAAAATCCCTCAAAAGTCAGATTCAACCGAGCACCTCCTTTTTGTATTGCCTGTATGCGCAGACCATCTCTTGATAACTCCGCTCCGAGAGCGACGATGCCAGAGCCTCTCCCTCGTCGAATATAAGCCGCTCGAGCAGATCCCAATCAAGTCGGTCAACGAATGCCTGACTATGAAGATCGACGATGTCGTTCGGACGATAGGCATAAAGCTTCATCACCGCCAGGTCCTCCAAAGATGGCGTAAAGTACCTGATAAAACGCGCGCCAATATCCAAGGGAATTAAACGATCTTCGTAATTGAATGGCATCTGATTACAATACGCCACCGCCATACCATTCACCTCGGGGTATCGAGCTATGATCTCGCGGAGGCACCTGTCTGCCTCAAACACATCAATGTCATGTGTAACCGACCGATTCGTCACATCGTTTAGCATGAAAGCGCTTCCTCCCACCAATACAACGCTCGGCCTGTCGTCTCTTGGACCTATTTCCAGCTCCGCCTCTTCGTCAATGCCCAAAAGAGTCTGCTCTAAATCCTGCTTATACATAGCAAATCCTATTATTATTCATCTTCAATAATACTATTCAGTCGCACGACAGGACCCAAAGGATGCAAGGATTCTACTCGTGGCGATAATCCGTACACCCTAGAAGTCCTAATATGACAAACGCTAACTCTCCCAGCCGGCGCGGATGGTTGTTATGACGTCGCCTAGGCGCTGGCCGAGAGCTGCCAAGTGCTGAAGCACCTCATTGGGTGAGGCGCCGTTGAGAATGCACGTGAAGGCATATGAGGCCAAGAAGATTGCTGCGAGTCCCAACGGGATCAGCACAATCATCGCTAACGTGCGCAGGCGCTGGCCCACGCGGCGGTGACGCGTGCGGCGCTTGTCGAACGCAAGCTCCTGCGCATATGAATCTTGTTGTACGGAATAGTTCTCTGGCGCCGATCTGCCCGCAGGCGAAACCGCAGGCGTGGCATTTTGCGCAGGGGGCTGAGCGGCTACCCCTTGCATTTGCATCTCCATAAGCCGTTGCTGCTGGCGCAACATGCGCTCGGCTTGTTGCTGCGGAGTCTCAAGAAACAGGTCCATGCTGGCCTCCAAAATCGGAGCATTCGACGCTTACGCCCAGCATCCCGCACCACCAAGGCCACGGCAACGCAATCCGTAGCAATAGCTGCAAAGTTTCTTGCTGACAAAAGCTGTCGAAAACCTCAACAACTCCCCCACCAGCACTTTCTTTGAGCTTTTCTATCGAATGATCTTTTGCCCTTCCGCCAGCCCGCCAACTAACCAAAAGCTGACCAAAAGCTTGACGAAAAGTGTGGAGACAGGGACCCCACACAAAACGTGCCGCCCCAAAAGGGGCGGCACGCAAACCAATCTATGAGCCAAAACTCGCTGGCAAGCCCGCGCCGTCAGACCCGCGGCGTATGCCTTTGCCTCGCGCGACTCTGCGAAGCCGTGAGCGAGAGGGAAAGGGATGCGCCGCGGGTCTGACGCCCGGAACGGTAAGGCCGGCAGTTGCCCTGCGCTCCGTGGTCAGTGAGGACAGACTACATGCCCGCGAGACCGCGGGCGGCGGTGGCGCACATAAACGCCAAGGCTAGAATCACGAGCGAACCCGCGATGTCTGCCAGCACGCCCATAGCACGGCGCTCAAACAGCCAGCTCTCGAAGTGCGGGGCGACGTTGCGCCAGACACGCCACAACAAGATGCCCATGCCGATGACGCCGGGAATATTGAGCAGCAAAATCTCGGAGCACAAGAGGCCAATCAGGTTTCCGGCGGCAAAGCCCGCATCGCCCTCGCAGTACTTGCGATAAATCATGTACAGCATGTACGCCACAAACGGCTGCAGGCACGCAGAGATAAACGTAACCACCATCGAGGGGTCCTGAGAAAAGACATCGGTGAGCTTATCCACGCTCGTGGCATCTTTCGAAGCCAAGAACAAGCCAATGACCACCACGGGCACCACGCCCAAGATAACCTCGACCAGAGTAAACAACTTAGCAGTCAGATCCTCGCTAGCCGTATTGAGGTGAGGTGCCCACTCAGGATGAGCATGCGCGCCAACCTTTTTCTCCTTATCGGCACGGGCAACCTTACCGCCCTCATCAACCACGCGATTAGGATCACGACGAGTCCCAGCAGCAGCCACCCGAGCCCGAGACTTCTTACCCATAAAAAAACACCTCATCAGGTAGTAGATAAACAAAAAGTCGCTATCCAGTGTACCCCACCCAAGAACGGTACCGTCCCAACCAGTCCCCCTACAAAAACGTGCCGCCCCAAAAGGGGCGGCACACAAACTTTTTTATCAGCTTTTCTGTAGCGAGCACGCAACGACCCGAAGCCGGAACGCAGGGCGGGGAAATACCTTTGCCTCGCGCGACCCTGCGGAGCCGTGAGCGAGAGGGAAAGGTATTTCCCCGCCCTGCGCCCCGCAGTCCACGTTCGTATCGGCGCTAGTAGTTCACCACCTGCTCCTCAAAGTACGCCTTCGGGTGGTTACAAACCGGGCACACCTCGGGCGCCTCGGCACCCACATGCAGGTGCCCGCAGTTCAGGCACTTCCATACCTTCACGCCCTCGCGCTCAAACACCTCGCCCGACTCAATGCGCTCGACAAGCTTGTTGTAGCGCTCCTCGTGAGCCTTCTCGACAGCACCGACGCCACGGAACTTCTCGGCGATCTCGGTAAAGCCCTCCTCCTCGGCGGTCTTGGCGAACTCGTCGTACATCGTGGTCCACTCGTAGTTCTCGCCCGCAGCGGCATCACGCAAGTTGTCCAGGGTGTCGGGAACGGCGCCGTCATGCAGATACTTAAACCACAGCTTGGCGTGCTCGGACTCGTTGCCTGCGGTCTCGGCAAAGATATTCGAGATCTGAACGTAGCCATCCTTCTTGGCCTTAGATGCGTAGTAGCGATACTTGGTATGCGCCTGGGACTCACCGGCAAAAGCGGTCTCGAGGTTCTTCTTGGTTTGAGAGTTCTCAAAATCCATAGGTGTACTTCCCTTCAACATGCCGCCCGTAGGCTTCGAGCGGCCTTGTCTTTAGGATGCCCTCAAGCCGAGAATTTAAACCTTACAATCCTCTTCTTCAGATTCGGGTTGGCTACACGCTTAGCCAACGGTCACCCTCGGAGCGGCAAAAGCCCTCGCGCTCCAAGTCGGCCAAAATGTCTGCGACAAGATCGTGATCGACCGACCCTCGGCCGGCTGCCGTCTCCATCTCGTTAACGCCTACAACAGCTTCATCGAGCGTAATGCCCGCCGGCCGCCCATCGCGCGCAGCCAGCAGCATGCGCACAATATGGGCGCGCTTTTGACGGCGCGAGCCCTCAAACTTAGACTGACGGCTATAGCTCGCCGAACGCCTGGACGGATTGGGCAGCGTCTTCTTAAGATACGCGCCATAATCCAGCAGCGCGTAATACCATGCGCGCGGTGTGTCGGCATCGTCTTGAGGCGCGGCAAAGGGCGCAATCTCATCCACCGCCGCACCAGGGGCCGCCGGACAGGCGGCCTGAATCAGCGGCACCAGCTCGCGATCGGGAACGGCCGGCACGTCGGGAAAGAAATGATGCAGAAAGACTGTGCGCACGTTGGTCTCCAGATACACACCCGGTAGATCGAACGCAAACGACCGGATGCCCTGCGCCGTCGCCGGGCCAATACCAGGCAGGGCGACCAAGTCGCGAGTCTCACGTGGAAACTCCCCACCCCAGTCTTCCATAACGCACTGAGCGGCTCTGTGAAGCGCCAGGGCACGCCGGTTGTAGCCCATCCCCTGCCAGGCATCCAAAACGTCGGAAGGTGCGGCCTGGGCGAGCGCATGTACGGTCGGAAAGCGGTCGAGCCACGCGGGCATACGCGTCTCCACACGCGGCACCTGCGTTTGCTGCAGCATAACCTCGGAAAGCCAAATAATGTACGGGTCGCGCGTGCGGCGCCACGGAAGGTCGCGATAACGCAGGACCCCTTCCGAACGAATCATCGAACGAAAGGGGTCCTGAATCATGGCTATGCTCCTTATGCGGCGCTATTCCTCCCGGCAAGCGCACGTACAGGTGGCGTACTCGGGAAACGCATCGCGGTCGGCGAACTTGGAATCGACGGCCGGGAACTGGCGGTGAGCGACGATATCGCCCAGCGAAACGGAATCGAGGTAGTCGCGCATCAGCGCTTGAGCTCCGGCCCACAGGGGATGATAGCAGCACGTGCCCATGCGCGCACAGTCGCCATCGGGCGCGGTGCAATCGTTCATGACCATGGGGCCCTGAACGGCCTCAACGACCTGGCGGATGGTGACATCGTCGGGGCTGACCTTAAGACGCATGCCGCCATGGACGCCACGCAAGCTCTCCACAATACCGGCCTGAACCAAACCATGCTGGATCGAACGGGCAAACGAATACGGGACATTGACCTCTTCGGCGGCAGTGCGAACAGAAAGCAGGCGCTCCGGGTCCTCGGCAAGCATCGCGAGCATGCGAAGGGCGTAATCAGTCTTCCTCGATATGTCCATTTTTCCCCTTTCAA
>USAY01000065.1 GCA_900552755.1 uncultured Collinsella sp. | reverse complement strand
CAGAATAATCATGGATTCCCCCTAGAGCAACTCGTCATCTTGTTTTTGCAGGATACACCCGTACTGGAAGACGCTGGCAATCAGGCTAATAATCAGGCCTGCAAAGACCATAGAGAGGTCGAGGTGCTGGCCGCCAAGCGCATCCGTAAAGTTGCCGCCAAATCCTGAGAGTATCAGCCCCGTGACTATGGCACCAAGAAGCTTCACAGCAACGCCGCCAATAAGGAACAAATGTCCTATTTGACGTAGTATGCGGATGCATTCGAGGTCAAAGGGCCTGCCCGCCTTTTCAATGGCGGAGAAAAACCTGTATGCGCTTAGCACGATGGCAAACGCAAGGCATGTCATCATGGCGCTCCCTATGGCAGTATGACCGTCGTGCGCGACAAGCATAAGAGGGGTGTGTTCATCGGCGCCGACGAGAGCGAGAATTGGCCCTTCGCCAGCCTCAAGCTCTACGGATTGGAGACAGAACCCTTGGGAGAGGCTAGGCAATATGAGTAGATCGTAGATTGCAATGACTGCGAGGAGTCCCAGAGCGAGCGCCACGGCGGTGCAGATTGTGGCCCATTTGCAGTAGCGAGTGAGCTTCCTCAGTTTGGCTATTGCCTGTTCACGGTCGATGGCTTCATTCGATTTGGATACGTTCCAGCGGATCATAGCTCCTCCAACCAATGTCTTGGATGATACTTAAATCTTATAACATACTTAACGATAAACGATAAACAATTACAGAATAGAGTAAGTAATGTTTGTAAGACGAATAGCGAGAGCTTATGGCACATTCAGGGAGTGGGAGTTTGGCACGCGGGGGGATGGACGAGTATTGAAATATCCTGCAACCGCGCAAGTGCTTCATCGGGTCTCCCCAATTCATCTAGGAAAACGGCCGTAAACGAATGCAAATAACCGGTGAACGGTCGAAAACTACCGTTCACCGATAATTTCTAAACTGGTTCTAACTGGTATTAAGTCAAAAAGACCAATTCACAAATCTTCACAATGACCTGCAATTTTTCTTTACGCTATTTTTAGCCGCCCTGCGTTGTATTGACACGAAAAGAGTTCCGATCTTTTGCCAAAGCATTTCGAAATGGTTTCAAAACTGCAGGTAGAAGTGTTAACGAGCGGTAAACGGTCGATTTTTTACCGTGAACGGTGCAAAAACGTTTTACTGTATGAATCAACGAAAGCAACCTCTTCTGTGGTGATATAGTGACAACAACACGTCACGTGGTTACTACCAGTTGAGAGACCACTGGTTCTCAAAGAACGCTTTCCAAGAAGCTTTAAGGGCGATTGCCCGTTGGCTTCCGAACATCATCGGACTCAGATCGTACACACCTTCGGAAGGGAAATTTGAATGGTTGGCTTTATTCTTACCGGTCATGGACAGTTCGCACCCGGCCTTGCAAGCGCTATCGCTATGGTCGCTGGTGACCAGCCCGCTTTTACCGTTGTTCCTTTCGAGGGCGACCAGGCTGCTTCCTACGGTGAGGATCTCCGCGCCGCTATTACCGCCATGCGCGAGGAGTGCGATGGCGTGCTCGTCTTTACCGACCTGCTTGGTGGTACCCCGTTCAACCAGTCGATGATGATCGCCCAGGATGTCGACAATGTCGAGGTCCTGACCGGCACCAACCTTCCCATGGTTATTGAGCTTCTGTTCCTCCGCGGTAACGCCACGCTCGCCGAGCTTGGCGAGCAGGCCGTGACCGTTGGCCAGACGGGCATCACCGCCCAGACGGTCGCATCCGTTGTCGGCTCCGACGAGGAGGACGTCTTCGGCGACGAGGACGGCATCTAATGGCCGATTTCGGAGCCAACGTCCTGAGCTCCTCGGTCGCCCTTTTAGGCCTGCTTGTCATCATGGGCTTGATTTACACCATCTGGTCGCAAATCAACATGAAGAAGAAGCAGAAGTACTTCAAGGAGCTGCACACCGAGCTCAAGCCGGGTCAGGAGGTTCTTTTCGCCGGCGGTATCTACGGAACCGTCAAAGGCATCGAAGGCGAGAAGGTCCAGATCAAAGTCCGATCCGGAGCCGTCGTAGATGTTTCGCGTTACGCGATTCAGGAGATCAAGTAACTGTCGTCAGCAAATATCGAAAGGAAGCTGATCAACATGGCAGAACCCAACATTCTTCTTACCCGCATCGATAACCGACTGGTTCATGGTCAGGTTGCAACCCAGTGGAACTCCACCCTGGGCTCCAACCTCATCCTCGTCGCCAACGACGACGTGGCGTCCAACACCATGCGCCAGAACCTCATGAAGATGGCCGCTCCCGCCGGCGTCGCTACGCGTTTCTTCTCCCTGCAGAAGACCATCGACGTCATTGGCAAGGCGAGCCCGCGCCAGAAGATCTTCATCGTGGCCGAAACACCGGAAGACGTGCTTACGCTCGTCAAGGGCGGTGTGCCTATAAAGAAGGTAAACATCGGCAACATGCACATGTCGGAAGGAAAGCGCCAAGTCGCCACCTCCGTCGCAGTTAACGACGAGGATGTCGCTGCGTTTAAAGAGCTGCAGGAATTGGGGGTGGAGTTGGAGATCAGGCGCGTTCCGAGCACGCCTGTTGAGGACACGAGCAAGCTCTTCTCGTAATCCTCGTGATCCACGTTGTCAGGATTGAAACCCTGACATTCTGTACGTGAAATCCAAAGTGCGTACATACATTTTGAAAGGAGGAGCAAGATGGAATACACGATCTTCCAGGTCGCTCTGGTCTTCATCGTCACGTTCGTCGCGGCAATCGACCAGTTTAACTTCCTCGAGTCTCTCTATCAGCCCATCGTCACCGGCGCCGTCATCGGTCTTATCCTTGGCGACCTCAACACCGGTCTTCTCGTGGGTGGTACTTATCAGCTCATGACGATCGGCAACATGCCGATCGGAGGTGCTCAGCCGCCTAACGCCGTTATCGGCGGCATCATGGCAGCCATTCTCGCTATCGCCACGGACCTCGAGCCCAACGCGGCAGTCGGCCTTGCCATTCCGTTCGCTCTGCTTGGTCAGCTCGGCGTTACCCTGGTCTTCACGCTTATGTCGCCGCTCATGTCCTCTGCGGACAACATGGCTCACAACGCTGACACCAAGGGTATCGAGCGTCTGAACTACTTCGCCATGGCTCTGCTCGGCCTGATCTTCGCTGTCGTCGTCACCCTGTTCTTCATCGCTGGCGCTACCATCGGTCAGACCATCGCTTCCGCCATCCCGACTTGGCTGCAGACCGGTCTCTCCGCTGCAGGCGGCATGATGCGCTTCGTCGGCTTCGCCGTCCTGCTCAAGGTTATGATGAACCGCGATATGTGGGGCTTCTTCCTCATGGGCTTTGGCCTCGCGCTCATCACCGTTGCCAACGATTCTCTGGCAACCCCTGCCCTGCTCATCCTCGCTCTCATCGGCTTCGGCATTGCTTTCTGGGACTTCCAGCAGCAGACCGAGCTGAAGGGTGCAGCTGTTTCTGACGGAGGTGACTTCGAAGATGGCATCTAATGAGTATGTGATCCCGGAGCACTACGAGGATCTCACTCCTGCTCCGCAGCTCGACCAGAAGACCCTCAACAAGATGGCTTGGCGCTCCTGCTTCCTGCAGGCATCGTTCAACTACGAGCGCATGCAGGCCGCTGGCTGGCTTTACTCCATCATCCCCGGTCTGGAGAAGATCCACACCAACAAGAACGACCTCGCGGCTTCCATGAGCCACAACCTGGAGTTCTTCAACACCCACCCGTTCCTCGTCACCTTTGTTATGGGTATCGTGCTTTCGCTCGAGCAGAACAAGGTTGACATCCCCACGATCCGCGCCGTCCGCGTCGCCGCAATGGGCCCGCTCGGTGGTATCGGTGACGCCCTGTTCTGGCTGACGCTCGTGCCTATCACGGCCGGCATCACCTCCAACATGGCCATCAACGGCAACGCCGCTGCGCCGATCATCTTCCTGGTGATCTTCAACGTCGTCCAGTTCGCTCTGCGCTTCTGGCTCATGAACTGGTCCTACAAGCTTGGCACCAGCGCTATTGACGCTCTGACTGCCAACATGCAGGCCTTCACGCGTGCCGCTTCCATCATGGGCGTCTTCGTCGTCGGTTGCCTGGTCGTCACCATGGGTGGCACCCAGATCAACCTCCAGATCCCCAACGGCACCACCCGTGGCCTCTCCGCTACTACCGTGATCGTCTCCGAGAAGGAGGCCGAGAACTTCACCGGTATGGAGGGCATCGATACCGAGACCGCTGAGGCCGGTACCATCGCCATGACCGATGAGGACGGCAACGCCCTCACCGCTTCCGATGCCGACGGCAACGCTGTCGAGTGCGGCGTCACCGATCTGGGCAACGGCATGGAGTCCGTGACCTACGGCACCGTTACCGAGGATCCGGTCAACTTCTCTGTTGCCGACACCCTCAACACCATCGTCCCGAAGCTCGTCCCGCTTATGCTTACGCTGCTGCTTTACTACATGTTCGCTAAGCACAGCTGGACCCCGACCAAGGGCATTCTGCTGCTCTTCGTCCTCGGCATCCTGGGCGCTGGCCCGCTTGGTCTCTGGCCGAGCATCTGGTAAGGCTCTAGCTTGAGGGGTGTGTCCCTACGCGGCTCACACCCCGACCCCTTAAGCCATGTGTATGTTAAAAGCCGCGTGCTCGAAAGAGCGCGCGGCTTTTGTTTTCTTGTTGATTTGGGTGTGGCAGATAGATAATGCTAAACACCCAAGGTAGTAGCCGAGTTTGAGAAAATGGGAGGATAGGATGGCGATCGGAGCGCGTAAGCAACCGCTGTACGATCAGCTGGTCGATATTCTGACCGAAAAGATCGACCATGAATATCGCGCCGGTGACATGATTCCTTCCGAGCGCGAACTATCGGAGCGCTATGGTCTCTCGCGCACTACGGTACGCCTGGCTCTGCAGGAACTGGAGCGTTTAGGATTGGTGGTTCGGCAGCACGGTCGCGGTACCTTTGTGACCGACCGTTCGGCAAAGGCAACCAATCTTATGCAGTCCTACAGCTTTACCGAGCAGATGCGCGCGATGGGTCGCGACCCCGAGACCACGATTCTCGAGTTTTGCGAGATGGAGGCCGATAAGAATCTGGCCGAGCATATGGGATTGCGTATCGGCGATCGCATTTTTAAGCTCAAGCGCCTTCGTTCTGCCGACAACATGCCCATGATGGTCGAACGCAGCTATCTACCAGTTCGTCAATTTTTGTCCCTAAAGCGACCGCTGCTGGAGCGTAAGCCGCTTTACGATGTGATTGAGCAAGACTTTCAGCAAAAGATACGCGTGGCCGAAGAGGAGTTCTATGCGAGCATAGCCCGTCCCACCGACGCTCACCTTTTGGGAATTGTCGAGGGCTCGCCTGTGCTCGATTTGGTCAGGACTACGTATAACGAGTCAAACGAGGTTGTGGAGTATACACTCTCGGTTGCTCGTGCCGATCAGTTTAAATACAAGGTTTACCACCAGCGTAGCGACTAGTGTTCGCATCGTTTCCATATGATGATTCTTTGCATTTAACTGGTTACTACCAGATAACCAACTGAAGTGTATAATTGCACGTCAGAGGATTACTTCTAGAGAGAGGTATTAGAAATGTTCGAGAAGAGTGTCGAGGAGCTCACCGAGCTCGGCGCCCAGATCACCACGGCCGAGATTGCTCAGCAGCCCGAGCTTTGGCGTGATACGCTCAACATCTATCGCGAGAACAAGGAGGCCATCGAGGCCTTCCTGGCCGAGGCTCGCGCTATGGGCGAGGGCCGTCTGTCCGTTGTCTTCACTGGTGCCGGTACGTCCGACTACGTTGGCGATACCTGCGCCCCGTACCTGCGTCACGCTGGCAACACTGATCTCTACGACTTTAAGCCCATCGCCACGACCGACATCGTGAGCGCCCCGCGCGACTTCCTACGCGCCGAGGATCCCACGCTCGTGGTTTCCTTTGCCCGCTCTGGCAACAGCCCCGAGAGCCTTGCCGCCGTTGCCGTTGCCAAGGAGCTCGTCCACAACGTCAAGTTCCTCAACATCACTTGCGCTCCCGAGGGCAAGCTCGCCGTCGAGTCTGCCGATGATCCCAACGCGCTGACGCTGCTCATTCCGCGCGCCAACGACAAGGGCTTCGCCATGACCGGTTCTTATTCCTGCATGACCCTGCTCTCCACCCTTATTTTCGACACTGCCTCTGACGAGCAGAAGGCCGAGTGGGTCGAGACGATTGCCAAGATGGGCGAGGAGGTCATCTCCCGTGAGCCCGAGATCGCCGATTACCTGGCTGGCGACTTCAACCGCGTGACCTACTTGGGTTCTGGCTCCTTCGGTGGCCTTGCCCAGGAGAGCCAGCTCAAGATCCTTGAGCTCGCTCACGGTCTGGTCGCTACTTCCTACGACACCTCCATGGGCTATCGTCACGGACCTAAGTCCTTCGTCGACGATAAGACGCTCGTCTTCGTGTTCGTCAATAACGACGCCTACACCCGTCAGTACGACATCGACATCCTCAACGAGATCGGTGGCGACGAGATCGCTCAGCACACCATCGCCGTTCAGCAGGAAGGTGCCACCGTCTATGAGGGTGAGTCCTTCACCTTTAAGGGCTACGAGGCACTTCCCGAGGGCTACCTTGCTCTGCCGTTCGTGATGTTTGCCCAGGCTATCAGCCTGCTCAACTCCGTGCGCGTGGGCAACACGCCCGATACGCCGAGCCCCACCGGCACGGTCAACCGCGTGGTTAAGGGCGTGACGATTCACCCCTTCACCGCTTAATCGCGTCCCCCTGTAAGGGCGCCCGTCCGCTCATAACGGCGGGCGGGCGCTTTTTGTTTTACGTGAGCTGGGTATAAGCATCACTACAGTCAACTGCTTTAGAAGCAAGGAGTGCATATGAGCACGTACGCAATTAAGGCTGACAAGTTCTTCTTGCCGGCAGGCCCGCAACTGGGCGGCTATCTTATGGTCGAGGATGGCGTCTTTGGCGCCTGGCAGGCCGACGAGCCCTCTTGCGAGATTAAGGACTACACGGGATCGTGGATCGCACCGGGTATGGTCGATACTCACATCCATGGCTTCTACAACCACTCAACTACCGATAACGATCCCGAGGGCATCGATATCAGCTCGACCGAGCTCGCCCGTCGCGGCACCACCAGCTGGCTGCCCACGACGTTCACCGATGGCGTCGAGCAGATCAAGGACGCCTGCGCCGCCATCGCTCAGGCGGACGAGGGTCGCGGCCCCGACTTCTGCGGTGCTCGCATTCAGGGCATCTACCTGGAGGGCCCCTTCTTTACCATGAAGCACGTGGGCGCGCAGAACCCCGCTTATCTTATCGACCCCTCCGAGGAGGTCTTCGATCAGTGGCAGGAGGCTGCGGGTGGTCGCATCGTCAAGAGCGCCATGGCGGCCGAGCGCGACGGTGCCGCTGCTTATGCGGCTGCTCTGAATGCCAAGGGTGTGGTGACCAGCATCGGTCACTCCGACGCCACCTACGATGAGTGCATCGCCGCCATCAACGCCGGTGCCAGCTGCTTTACGCATACCTATAACGGTCAGCGCGGGCTGCATCACCGTGAGCCCGGTGTCGTGGGCGCTGCCATGTCCACGCCCGAGACCTACGCCGAGATCATCTGTGACGGCAAGCACGTTAACCCTGCCGCCATCAAGGCGCTGCTGCAGGCAAAGGGCTGGCAACACACGGTGCTCATCACTGACTGCCTGGGCTGCGGCGGCATGCCCGAGGGCAGCTACACCAGTGGTGGCATGGACGTCATCATGAAGGACAACCTGTGCTGGCTCGCCGACGGCAAGAGCATTGCCGGCTCGGTGCTCACGCTTGCCCAGGGCGTCAAGAACATCGTTGACTGGGGCATCGCCAGCGCCGATATCGCCATTCGCATGGCAACCGAGGTGCCGGCACGCTCCGCGCACATCGAGGATAAGTGCGGCAGCATCATGCCGGGTCGCGACGCCGACTTTGTCGTGTTCGACCATGAGCTTACCCTCGTCGAGACGTATGTTGGCGGCCAGAGCGTCGGCAACGCCTTTACCGAGTAACGATAGAAAAAGACGGCGGGCCCGAATCTGCTCGGACCCGCCGTATGGGTTAAACGCTCAAAAGCACCTTCACAGTTACAGCTTGTTAGCGATCTTCTTTGCCGTGCGCTTGACGCCGGCCACCAGGCCTCCTGCAGGATGCTCCTTCTCGTATGCTAGACGCTTCTCGCGCTTGGCGTACTCTTCGACGATGATATCGCCATATTCGTCTTCGATCTTGTCGAAGAAGTCGACGGCGCCCTTAATTTCCTCAGCGGTCGGGTGTCCCTTTTGGACACCGCCGGCGAGTTTGAACGGCCCCCACGTATCAAAGCCGGGGCAGCCGTAGACACCCATAAAGATGGCCTGCCTCATGCGGCAGATGCCATCGATATCCTTGCCGTACCACTTGTTTTTGCCACCGTAGGTCATAAGGCCAAACACCTTGTCCTGCGGCTGCAGCACGTTCGTGAGCACGCGTGCCATGTCCTTGTCGATCTCGGAGTAATAGATGCCCGTGGCGACACCGATCAGATGATATTCGTGCAGGTCGGGGTACTCGTTTTTACCGAGCGCCTTGACGTCGAGGGTATCGATCTCGGGGTGCGCCTCGACGATGGCGTCCACGAGCTTTTTCGTATTGCCGTGATGGCGCGAGGCGTAGAGGATGATGGTTCGCATAAGAAGGCCTTTCAGCTGTAATTGCATCAATGTCTGTATGGTACCCCGTTACATGGCTGGGATACCGGACGCATCGATGAGCGTGCGGGTTTGTCCTTTGGTTAGGGCCGAGACGGGTACTTGCGAGCAAAAAGCAGTTGTTCGAAAGGATGGGCAATGGAATACGCTCTCTCCAACGATTCGATTTCTATTAAGGTGTCCACGGCTGGTGGTTCGTTTACCTCGATCGAGGCCGGAGGTCGCGAGTATCTGTGGCAGGGCGATCCCGCCGTGTGGTCCGGCCAGGCACCGATTTGCTTCCCGATTTGCGGAGGCTTGCGCGACAACAGCGCCATGACGTTTGCCGGGCATCATGTAAAGCTCGCTCGCCACGGGTTTGCGCGCAAACAGGAGTGGAAGCTGCTGAGCCAGAGCGAGAACGAGCTGGCGATGTGCCTGGCTTCGGAGGATAACGCCGCGCTGCTGAGCGATTATCCGTACCCGTTTAAGCTTGTCGCTCGTTATACGCTCGAGGACGCTGCCGTGCGCGTTTCCTACGAGGTCACCAACGAGGGCACCGAGGACATACCGTTCTTTATTGGCGGTCATCCCGGCTTTAGGTGTCCGCTCGATGAGGGCGAGGCCTATACGGACTACGAGTTGCGCTTTGAGAAGGACGAGGCTGCGGAGCTCTGCACCGCTGTCCCTTCGACTGGCTTGATTGACGTTACCAACCGCTCCAAGAACCCCATGGTGGGAAAGACGCTGCCTCTGTCGCATGAGCTCTTCGATTTTGCGGAGACCATCTTTGATGTGCTCGAGAGCCGTCAGGTCACGCTTTCCAAGAAGGGCGAGGACAAGGGCGTCCGCCTGAGCTTTGAGGGCTTCCCATATCTCATTGTGTGGAGCAAGCCCGAGGGCGATTTTGTGGCGGTTGAGCCCTGGGGCGGCCTTTCGACCTGCTCCGATGAGGACGACGTGCTTGAGCATAAGCGCGGCTGCCTTGTCGCCAAGCCCAAGGAGACCGTCGTTCGCTCGTTCACGATTGAGATTCTGTAATTCCGTTTTGTCGACTCGTATCGCGAGGCACAAGGAGCCTGCGAGATAAGGAGCTAAAAATGATCCTCACCGTTACGATGAACCCGTCTGTCGATACGCGCTATCAGCTCGATGAGCTCGTTATCGACGACGTCAACCGTGTGACGCCCGAAAAGACCGCTGGCGGCAAGGGCCTCAACGTGGCCCGTGTGCTGGGTCAGCTGGGCGACGACGTTGTGGCAACAGGTCTGCTCGGCGGCCACATGGGCGCCTACATGGCTGAGCTCATGGACGCCAACGGTATTAACAACGACTTTGTGCCCATCAAGGGCGAGACTCGCATTTGCCTCAACATCCTCCACGCCGGCAACCAGACTGAGCTGCTCGAGAGTGGCCCGACAATTGCCCCCGAGGAGCTCGATGCCTTTACCGCCAAGTTTACCGAGCTTGCGGGCAAGGCCGACGTCGTCACCATTTCGGGTTCGCTGCCCCGCGGCGTCGAGGCAGACTACTATGCCAAGATCACGGGCATTGCCGAGAACGCCGGAGCCAAGGTGCTGCTCGATACCTCGGGTGCTTCGCTCGAGGCCGCCCTTAAGTCCGAAATTAAGCCCGAGCTGGTCAAGCCTAACCTGACCGAGATCAACGGCCTTCTGGGTACGAGCTTTACCACCGACGATGTGGACGAGCTCCGCGCCGCGCTCGCTTCTGACGCCCGCTTCTCCGATATCCCCTGGGTCGTCGTGTCCATGGGCGCTGCCGGCTCTGTTGGCTTCCACAATGGCCGTGCGTTCCGCGCAAAGACGCCCGATATCCCTGCCGTTAACGCCACGGGCTCTGGTGACTCCACTATCGCGGGCTTCGCGCATGCCATCGCTGCTGGCGCAGACGACGAGACGGTGCTGCGTACCGCCAACACTTGCGGCAAGCTCAACGCCATGGATCCCATGACTGGCCACTTGGTTATGGATCGTTGGGACGAGGTCTACAACGGCGTTGTCGTGACCGAGCTGTAAGAGCTTGGGCATCGGCCTCGGCATCGCTTGCTAGCTCATGTCAACGACAAGTGCGGTAGCATTATGCCGGGGCGCGACGCCGATTTTGTCGTGTTCAATCCCGACCTTACCCTGGTCGAGACGTATGCGGGCGGCAACAGCGTCGGTAACGCGTTTGCCGAGTAGCCGCCAAAGAAGCGATCCGAGAGGGGATTTAGATGATTTACGGTGCACTGGGCGATATCGAGGAGTA
>USAY01000064.1 GCA_900552755.1 uncultured Collinsella sp. | reverse complement strand
CGACGTGCCAGATATTTTGAGCATCGCACCAGATATGGGCATGGCGGGCCGAGACGTCGTCGGTGATGCCGCCCTCCCCCGTTGCCAGCGCGCCGATCTCAACGCCTTCCTCACTCGGCTGAATCCAGCGCGGGACGCTCACCACGTAGCCGTTTTGCACGCACAGCAGTCCCAGCGGATGCGCCGGCGCGACCTCGTGCTCGCCCGCGACCGAAGATGTGCTCAGCGAGCGCGGCGTCGACGTGTCGCCGCCACGGGTCGCATGAGCGCGGCGGCTCGCCCGACTTGGAACTAAGGCGGGCGTGAGAGCAAACGGCATAGGGAACGAATCTTGCGGATGTACTCCTCGACGTCAGGCAGGTAAGCCCCACGAAGTCACCGGGGAGGCCCAAGCGGCCCGGCACCACTTCCAGATTCTGACCAGGGCGAGTCGTTCGCCGGTGGCTGAAGGCTCGCTCCCACCCAAAAGGGGAGATTCGCGTTGTTCCCCAATCGCTCTCGCATCTTTCATTTTGCTCGAGGTGGGCTATAAAAACTTTCCTGGTGAAAGGCGGCGATTGGTTTCCTTTCTTTCTAGAGGAGCGCGCCTGTAATCTGTTTTCATCCTAAATCAAGTTAAGATCGGACCTTCCAGAGGCAAGTCGACTCAAACTGCGAGGCTCCATTGTTGGAATAAAGAGCGCTGTCGAAGTGCCAACAACACAAAGCTTGCCAGTCTCAAATAGAACCTTTTGGGAGTCCGATTGGGCCGCACACCGAATCCCCGCTGGTGGTTTTTTATAGCTGCGCAACAATAAACAAGGTTAGTGCCAGTCCAGCATGAAATTGAGGAACGTATGCATTTTTTCTCAGTAAGTGATCGTCGTTACTGCTTCGATGAGGTCACTCGCAATTGCTTTCAGGTTGACCAAGCATCAGAAGATGCGCTTCGCATATTTGAAGCATCGGGAAGAACGGTCAACTCGAAGTTGCTAACAAAGTCACTTGCTGCGAAAGGCTACGACCAAACGACCATAGCAGAACTTGAAGACGACATTGATGAGTATCAACGATTGTCTGAGCGGACTTTCTTAACAAAAGACACGCCTCGAAAACTTAGATCCATCGAACTCCACGTTTCACATGCATGCAACCTTGGTTGTAGTTACTGTTTTGCCGGTAAAGGAGATTATGGAACGTCTCCTCTGCTGATGACAGACGAGATAGCCTTCAAGGCGGTCGACTACCTCGTCGCAAGTTCATCGGAAAACGAAACGCTTGCGATCGTCTTTTTTGGTGGGGAACCCATGATTAACGAGCCGCTGATATGGAAAACGGTCGACTATTCAAAAAGAATATACCCCAATAGAAACTTTACCTATTCTATTACGACCAACGGAACGCTTTTGAATGACACTGCTGTGAATTCTTTCAAGGAGCACGGGTTTTCTGTTCTGATTAGTCTCGATGGTACAGGATGCAAGCACGATGCATCGCGCCCGTACAAGACGGGAGGCGGCTCTTTCTCCGATATCGACAAAAACGTTCGTCGTTTTTCCGAGTCGTTCCCCTTCGGCGCAAGAGCGACCTTAACAAATAATAACTGTAACCTTGTTGAAGACTATCTTCAGTTTAAAGAGATGGGCTTCAGAAGGATTTACTTCTCGCCCGTGAGCTCATTCGATGAGAATATCAAACTCGACGAACACTCATTAAACAAAATCAGGGCGGGCCTAATAGATTTGGCGGATCAATATCTCAAACAGATTGATCAAGGGGAAAAGCCCTTGTTTAGAACATTGAAAACTGCAGTTGATTTGATTATGAGCAACAGGATCGCCTTTGTCGGATGCGGGGCTGGCAGGCGTTTTATTTCCGTGACTCCCGAAGGGGACGTATACCCCTGTCACAGGTTTGTCGGGATGATGCGATTCAAAATGGGCAACATCGTCACCGGAATTGACGAAACTAGGTATATTGAAAACTGGAGTCAGGGTGTCGAAAAAAGAATTGACTGTACGGACTGTTGGGCTCGGTCTTTCTGTGGTGGGGGCTGTAGCTGGGAGGCTGCAGACGAGCACGGCTACTTGCCCAAGAGTCTACACCCTGCATCATGTGAATATAGAAAAATGTGCTACGAGATGGCTTTTGACCTTATTTCCCGCCACTCATCTTCGCAGGAGAAAAATCAACGAGAAGCTACTGTATCGGAATAAGCGGTTCAGCGCATTGCTGTCACCATTGTGGAGGTGTTCGTTCTTCTGATTACCGTCTGCGAAGCTTATTGCTACGTTCGCCGAAACCATTCTAGAAATATGGTGAACTAGACATCTTGGTTTGTTATACACAATATTGAGGTTTTTCTGCACTCAAAGGGAGGTAGTCGTGAAGCATATTCATCCGATTAATCCAGGAAGTGGCGACGAGGCAGGCGTGAAGCCGATGTCTTTTGACTGCCTCTTGGGCATTACTGACATCTGTACTGTTTATGATAAAGCAGATGGCTGTGGTGCATACGATTACTGCGACTATGACATGGATGGCGGCAGCATCTGCGTTGTAGATCACTGTGGCATTGATCAAACGTAGTCTCTAATTGGATTAAGGTGAGGAGCTGTTATGAAGCATATCCATCCTGTTGGTTCAAATGAACATCCTCCCGTTGAGCCTTGTTGTCTTGGAGTTGATATATGCAATTTTTACGACATCGCCGAGTGCCCTGTTGCGGATTGGTGCTATGTCGATAAAGAATCAAGCTGTGTTTTGCCAGCAGATTGGTGCGATCCAGTTGACGAGTAGTTTTGTGGCTAGGAACTATTTGGTCCAATTCAGAATAAGATGGGAACAAATACCAAAATCTCGTGTCTGGGAGGAGTTATGCCATTATTGCAAGGTCTCGTTGGATTAGCCTTTATACTTGCGTTATATCTGGCACCTTTTTTAATTCTATTCTTCATTATCCGACTCTTTCTTCGGAGAAAATAGGAGTGTCACGCAAACATTAGCGTAGCTTTCTTCCAATATGAGCCGAGCATTGGCAAGTGGAATAAGAAGCCCGACCGTTCGCCACATGAAAGTGATCGGACGGGCTTCTCTATTTAACCCGGGCCGCCACCCATAGCGGCTTTCCAAGCGTATTCTCAGTGCAAAGCAATCGTCAGTTTAATCCTATGCGCTGATACCGCATTTCATTTGTTCGGCTCGAATTCTACGGCCTGGCAACCCTCGCACTCTCCGGCAAATGGATTGAACGCGAAGGCAGAGATGATGTGTGCGTGGACATCGAGGCTGCTGTAGGCAACATACTGGGACATGGACCCCCGCTGCGCGTGGTATGCGGCCCGGCATATTCATTGCCGTCCAACCCCGTGTAGTTGCAGCAAAGGGTGGAACCTCAATGCTCAGCTCATGTTGTCCGTGGGACACGAGAATCGTAAGTACACTTTGGTGCGATTCTCACGCTGATACTGAGCCACCTGGAATAAGATACGTCGCGACAACACTTCGCTTCACCTCTGTCTCGACAAGATGACGTAGACTAAAGTTTCCTTTAGTAAGAGAACGAGAACTATATCTGAAAGCGTTGCGATGGCGTGAAGGCACCGAGTCCGAACCGCCTGAATGCTACGTGCATCTGCATCGCCTTTTTGTTATCTCTGCCAGTTGGGTAGCACTACACTTGTCATCATTTACCCTGGTACATGCTGCCTAAATCCACTACCCCTTCTACCGCGCCGACCATCTCGTCATCGTGAGAGACAACGATGATCAGCTGGCTTTGCTTGTTGCGCCTAACATAGGCCGCAAGCTCGGCGCGGCTTACAGCGTCTAACCCAGTCGTGGGCTCGTCGAGTACCAAAACTGACGACTTGCGTGAAATCGCCGACCATAAGTACACTCGGCGCAGCTCACCGCCCGAAAGCGCGGAGCAACGTTTCCCGAGCAACTCCTTCACGCTGTTTTCCAGCGAAAGTAGGCCATCTACACCCCGGTGATAGGAAGAAAAGGGCGTGTCGAAATACTCTAACAGCTCTTTCACCGTTTCGTCCGGCGCGAAGCACGACTGTGGGCAGCACGATATCTCTCTCGCACGTATGTAATCCAAGTCGCATTCTTCGATTGGCACGCCGTTGTATTTTACTTTGCCTTTCGATGAGTATAGCCCGAGCATCAAGTAAAGAAGTGACGTCTTGCCTCTTCCGTTTTCCCCAACTATGCAATATGTACCAGGACCGGAAAACTTGAAAGAAAACCCGCCGAGGACCTCTCGGACAGATCCGTCTGGAAGGGCAACCGAGAATTCCAAATCAGATACCGAAATGTCATTTATTTCATCGAGTTTAGCTAAATCGGTCCGATTCCACCCCGATCTCTCCTTTTCTCTCGTCGCGATAGCCGTCCTATCCCATGATGCTTTGGCATCTTGATAGGATTTGAACAATGACATCATACTTTTCAAAGTCTTAAAGAGAACCGCGAAGTATGTACCGATGATAGTGTACTCGCCTATTGACATAGTTCCGTTAATGATTCGTACTCCGGAAACAACAAGTATCACCGCTTGAAACAACGCTGCGAAAAGACCATCGAGCGATGTCAGAGAATATGATAGCTTTCCGGAGCGCAAAACTTTGGGAAAATAGCTCTTAAACCCAGCGTCGAGCGCTTGTTCGCTCTTGCCGTACGAAGATGTCAGTTGAATGTTGAGAATCTGATTAAGCTGCGATGCAATTGCGGCGTAAAAGGCGCTGTCCGCCTCTTTCTTCTCATACGTGACCCTATACAAGAGTTTCCTCAACCCAGTAATTACACAGAAATACACGATGAGGAGAATGATGGAAAACACCGCGAGAGTTGAATCAATTGACCATATGATAAGCAATACGATGGGAATGGCTACAATGGACAGCGGCGCACTGATAAAATTCGCCAAAACGAAGGATGAGACCACGCTGGAGTCGGAAATAATCCGTTGCGTTGTATAGGCTGGATCGATGGTCCGACTCACCAAGTAATCGTCTCTTTCAAAACGCAAGACGGCCTCCCTGAGAAGATCAAAGGAAAGTCTCGTGGTTATGCGAATGGAAAGTGTTCCTGCAAAATAAGTAAAGAGGGTGGAGAAAACTCCTATTGACGCAACCAGGAGCGCGAAGAGTACGGCGTCTCTTTCGCTGCGGTTACCGAGAAGAAAATCTAAGAATTTCCCGTTCACGTATGGCATGGCATAGGAGAGAGCGGTTCCAATCACCGTGATAGCAATGAAGACGAAAGCCCCTTTTGCTCTGATGAACCTCGAGAGAACGCATCGAATCAAGGAAGGCCCCAATCTACCCGCCACAAAACATCAATCACTGATACCTTACACCTCAACACAACAGGAGCGAAGATTTGCCAATGAGACTGCTTTAAGATTGCCTTGGGCCAATACGATCTCAAGCTCTTCCTACAAGAGAGTCGGAATCGGACATCTCCTCCGACGAACCTGGCAATCGGGCGGTTGAAATATCTTTTTCAACCGCCCGATTGCCACAATAGATTTGAGCATCCGCCCACAAACGTCCGCGTTTTATACCCATCAAATCCTTTGCCTTTTGTCGTCTAGACTAGAAAAATCGCTCGAAATAACGCAACCGGCCTGCTCGCTTGAAGAAACCTAAGCCCGTAACGTAGATGTGCAAACTTCCGAAACGCCTTGCGCGGCATAGTGCGTATAAACTTCGTCAACCGCCTCAGAAATATCTGAGTATCGCGCCGGGTCAAAAGCATACGATGTCGCAGCTATATCCTGCACCCATTCGGAACGCAGATTAATTGAATAGCCACACAGCATCATCATACATGCATCTAGACCTGATTTCCCAAGTATCCGACGTATTGATGAGAGCATCGCGGGTCGCCCCTGCACCATCGTCGTCACCCCTATTAGCAGTATTTACCGTTTTTCTCTAAATGCGTATCGCCACCCTTAAGAATACGAAGTGTTTTATCCAGACCCGATTGTCCTCCATCTCAAACGAAGGGATAAGGAATCTCATCCGGAATCGGCAGTAACGGAGGATTCACAACGACAAGCGAAAAACATGAGTCATCTCTCAGAGGGGAGTAAAGGCTCCCCTCAAGCACCCTAGTTTCGTCATCCAAAGAGTTGATGGCAGTGTTTTTCTTACAAAGGTCGACAACAAAAGGGTTGATTTCTACAGATGTTACATCCATGCCACAGTTGGTAAGTATCAGGCCCTGTATTCTGGGGCCAGAACACAAATCGAGAGCCTTCCGTGCGCTCTGCGGTGTAAGGCGCCAATCTCAGCAAATCTGTCCCACAATACTGCGCTGAAGAACAAGACGGAACCCCTGAGCCAAACTCCCCTATACCTTATTAAGGCTAAGACAGGCAAGTTCACGCACCCGGCATATTCCAGAATAACATCCTATTGTTTTAGATGCTCTACAAGCATGAACAGCCGCGAATCGGAAAGATCTTCTAGTTTCGCCCCGACTGACCGCCAAGGGCCAAAATGGCCTCTCCATCCCCAGGCGACTGGCTCTGGCGCGCCGAGGAGTGTCCCCAAGTGCCGGCAGAAAAGAAACGTCCCCATCTGCCGGCTAGAGAGCACCGAAGAGGATGGCGTAGGTAGTGGATTCGCCGAGCTTGAGCTCGTCGCCGGGATTGAGTTGGGCGGAACGGCCGGGCTCGACCTGAATGCAGACGCGCGTGGCCCCGTTTACCACCACGGTTCCGTTGGTGGACGACAAGTCCTCGACGTGCCAGATATTTTGAGCATCGCACCAGATATGGGCATGGCGGGCCGAGACATCGTCGCCGACGTCGGTAATATCGCCCTCACCAGTGGCCAGCGCGCCAATCTCAACACCCTGCTCACTCGGCTGAATCCAGTGCGGGGCGCTCACGACAAAACTGTTTTGTACGCGCAGCAAGCCCAAGGGGTGCGCCGGGGCGGGTTCGCGTTCGCCCGCGGTCATCGACATGCCAAGCGAACGCGGCGTGGAGGTGCCTCCGCCACAGGTCGCGTGCGCGTAGTCGATGGCATAGTTCACCGAGGACCGCACATCCGCCGAACAACCGACGGCGACAAACAGCACCAGCACGGCCTCGGCGCGCTCGGCGGGCATGAGTTCCGCCGCCTGGGACAGGCGATCGAGCGCGTTGCGATAGAGATTCGTGTCCTGGTGGCACTCTTCGAGCGCGCGTACCATCGGTTCACCTGCAGGACCGCACACCATATTGATCACAGCCGTGGAGTCCATGGGATTTCGCTGGCGCAGGGCCAGTTGCGACATAATACGCGCAGCCGAGGTACCGTATTCGGCAAAGTAGCGCTGCTGAAGCGTGCCGACCGGCGCGCGAACGATAAAGCGGGAAACCCAAGAGCGATCGGCGGCTCGGCTCTGCGGGCTGCGGCCGTCGGCGAGCGGACGGGACGAAAGCACCAAGCCGCACAGCTCGATATGGCTCAGATGCGCCGCGCGCTTAAAGATGTCAAACATGGCCCCGCATGGGGTGAGCTCAACTTGAGATGCCATGACCTAGGCCTCCTTGGTCGTAGAAATAGAATCGGACGATACTTCGACAGGTCCGCCAAAAGTACGGGCAGCTGCGGCTCCACCGGCAAGCGGAGTCGCCATCTGGGCTTTTGTGCGTCGCGGTGCCGAAACGGGAAGTTCAAAGGCAAAGCCCATCGCAAGCAAAAACCACGTAAGCGTATAGGTTGCAACCAGAGCGGCAACAAGGCCGCCCATCACGGCGCGTTGGGAAAATACGCTACATGCAGCCACAACCAGTACCGGAACCTCGCAGGCAGAAAGCGCAAGCACACCCTGCAGGAACCCCGAGCGCCGATCGCGCGCAAGTGCCCCCGCGGCAACGCCGGCTATGCCTGGCAGCGCCAACGCCAGTGCGGCAATAATACCCGGTAGCGACCCAGACCACACGAGCGATCCCAAAGTCGCCGTCACGCGAGCGCCCGACGCCAGCAGCGCGGCCGAAACCACGACCACAGCCCAAACCACGCCGCAGACGACCGCCGCGCCGACCATCAGCGCGCGACGAACCGCGCGGCCGGACGCATCCATGGGGCACGGCGTGAGCGGCTCGCCGCGGAGCGAACGACCGACATTTTGCGCATAGTGGTCACAAAACGCCGAGAGCGCCGCCTCGACCGCCGCCGGCTCGGGACGATCTTTTTGATGGCTGGACAGACAGGCCATCACCACGTCGAACAGCTGGGCATCGACAAACGCCAGCGCATCGCGTAGCTCCTCGGAATCCGGCTCAAGCCCTAGCTGCTGGGCCTGCTCGGCCGCGGCGAGCGCCACATCGGGCTCACGACGAAGCAGCTGAGTCAAATCACAACCGGGCGCATGGGCACCAATGGGATAGTCGGGCAGCGTGTCCATCTTGAGACGGTAGGGGCTGGCGATGTCGCGCGTCTTTTTGCGCGAACCCGAGGTGCCCGAAGTGCTCGGCGCAGCTTCGTATGGCGCGACGCCGGCAATGAGCTCGTAAACCGTGCTTGCCGCGGCATAGACGTCGATCGCCGGCGACATACGCAAAGCGCGCAGGTCGGGAATATCGTCGGTGAGCATCTCGGGCGGAGCGTAGGCCACCGTCGCGCGACGCAGCGTGGCATAGCGCTCGGTAAAGGATGCCTTGCCGCCGGTACCGGCCACGGCCGACGCAGGCTCGAGCGCCAGCGACGAGCCAAAGTCGATCAGGCACAGGTCAAAGGTGCCCTCGGCAAGCTGCCGGTCAAGCGGCAGGCGCGCCGTACGCACCATAATATTAGCGGGCGAGATATCGCGATGGACAAAGCCCTCCCCCACCAGGCTCATGCGGCAGAGCAGGTCGAACAGGTCGCGCCCCAAGCGCGCCGCCACAAGCGGCGATAGGCGGCCGGCATCGTCCACGGCAAAGCGCGAGCGCAAGCGGGCGAGCGTCTCGCCCTCGACCCATTCCATGACAATTGCAGGCACACCGTCAACCTCGCCCCAGCCATAGAGGCGGGGAAAGCCCTTAAGGCCCGAAAGGGCGCGATGGCATTCATATTCCTCGCGAAATGCCGCTTTGAACTTGGCGACCAGCGCCTCATGGGCGGCATCGTCGTCGAACTCATCGCGCGTCGGCAAGATGAGCTGCTTGAGTGCCACGGCCTCGCCTTGGGCGTTGACGGCACGCGTCACGCGGCCGATACCGCCACGGCGCATGGTGGCATCGTCGGCAAACAGCATCGTAAAACGACGCAGATAGGCAGGCAGTTCGTCCTGACCGAGCGCAATGGCCGGCTCAAACCCGTCGACACGCGCCAGGCGCAGGCCGACCATGGGATCGCGACCGAGCGATTGTGGTGTGGTGGATGCAAGATCGGTCATCATAGGGCAAGCGCCGCCACGTTATTGTTGAAGTTACCGAGCGCGACGTCATCATCGCCGTAATGGCCGACCCATTGACATAGGTTGGTGTAACAGCCCCACAGATTGGCATACTGCTGATACCACTTTGACCGGGGCGAGAATGTCTGACGACCGAACTCGGCTCGAATGACAAACATCTCCCCGACCAGGCTGTCGCACGGCCTGGGATCTCCCGTAGAGTTATAGGTCGAGACCACGTCATTGGCACGAGAAACATAGCCGTCGAGCATGTTGTACTTGGTCACAAGCCAACTGTGAATGCTCTCTTCCTCAGCAGCGGAAAGGCCGCCGGAGTTTGCATCGTTGTCAGTGTTGCCGCCCGTCGAGCCGCCGTTTCCAGGCCCTCCGGTAGAGGAACCCGACCCAGAGCCGCCGCCCGAACTCGATGAATCCGAGCCGGAGCCAGAAGTATCCGAGCTACCGGGCTTTCCGGACTGCTGGGCGTCCTGCTCCTTTTGCTGCTCGACCTTATTCACCGTTGCCGCCACGTTATTGTTGGACAACCGATCGATGATCTTGGTGTTGGTGAGCACGATGGTTTTGCCATTGGCAAGCGTGACTTCGTTGTCCGGGGCCTCGGCGCCGTCCGCATCGTCAGTGCCAAACACAATATGCCCGACCACACTTGCCCAAGCATATCCAGTCGTGGTGCCCAGATCACTTTTGACCTCATGCCCCACGCGCGGTTCGCGTGCGGCATGCGCCTGCATCATGGACGGCACGGTCATGCCATAGGCAGAAACGCCAGCTATGACCAGCACCAGCGAGCAGGACAGCAGTGCGTACGCCCGCGGCGCCAAGCCCAGTCGGCGTCGCATGCGCACCGCGGCGCCGCGCTTTGTCTGAGTGCCACCGGGCCGCATGCGTTCTCCTCCAACAAAAACACGCCGCTCGGGAGCGGCGCATTCATTCGAATCCATATTTGAGTGTATCAGCGAACCAAAAAGGTTGCGCAACGAATGGGCAAATTAAGGATGCGAGCGGAAGCATCCATGCGATAAGCGGACACGAAGCATCTTTGTTGCACAACAAACTCACAGTCGCACGGGGAAATTATGACTACCCCGTGCGTCGCGAGGAAAACATACGGCAGGAGCAGGCTCGCCACCTAAATCGCACGACGGGCCTCGATGGCGCGGCCAAGCGTAAGCTCGTCGGCATACTCCAGGTCGCCGCCCACGGGCAGGCCGCTCGCCAGACGCGACACCTCGACGCCCAGCGGCTTGATAGTGCGGGCCAGGTAGCTCGCCGTGGTCTCGCCCTCGATGTTGGGGTTGGTGGCGATGATGACCTCATGGATATCCTCGTGGCCCAGACGCGCCAGCAGCTCGCGGATGTGCAACTGCTCGGGACCTATCTTGTCCATGGGGCTGATCACGCCGCCCAGCACATGGTACAGGCCATGGTAGCTGCCCGTGCGCTCGATTGCCTGGACGTCGCGCGGCTCGCCCACCACGCAAATACGAGTTGTGTCGCGCATCGAATCCTGACAGATGGAGCACTCGTCGGCCGTGGCGTAGTTAAAGCAACGGCTGCAAAAGTGGACCTCCTGCTTAACCTCCAGGATGGCCTCGGCCAGGCGGCGGGCCTCCTCGGCATCGGCCTCGAGCAGGTAATAGGCGATGCGCTGGGCCGACTTGGGACCAATACCCGGCAGACGACCCAGCTCATCGAGCAGTTTTTGCAGACTGTGATTCGCACTCATATATATGCGTGTCTTAGAACGGCATGCCCGGGATGTTGAGGCCGCCG
>USAY01000063.1 GCA_900552755.1 uncultured Collinsella sp. | reverse complement strand
AAGAGAAGAGGCGGGGCATGCCCCGCCTCTTACACCACATCTCTGCGCGCTACCGTTGTAGGGGTCGCTCGGACGTCATTTTGGGTGGTTTTGCCTGCTACTAAAATGGTAACAGTACTCATATTTGCCCTTTTTTGCCCACAGACCTTTGAGGGTGCGGCGAAAAGGGCTTGTTTTGATTGTTTGGGGCAGGCACGAGGCGCGGAAACGATGTCTGGAGCGACGGAGCGGCCTGGAATTCATCCGTAGAGGTCTTCATTGGCTGCGCCAGGAGTGTCCCTAACTGCCGGAGGGGGTGTCTGCCGTGGCAGACACCCCCTCCGGATGTGGGAAGTTTGCGCTGCAGGTTACTTGTCGGTGCCCAGCTTGTGTGGCTTATAGGCGAGGGCATTGACGAGTGCGTCGGCGGCGGACTTGACAGCTGCCGGCTGCGGATCGTTGACGTGGTCCTCGGGATGCACGGGCAGGTCTTTTTTGACCGCATCGTGGATTAGGTTGAGGTACTCGGTTACGCCGGTGGCCGACAGGTGCGTGCCGTCGCCGTCGAACAGGTCGTTGCGGTTGGCACTGTATCCGTACCAGTCGATAACGCGCACGTTCTTGTAGCGCGTAGCGGCGTTGGCGATGGCCTGGTTGGTAGAGCCAACCCACGGCTGCGGGCTGCGCGTGTTCACAAACACCACAATACGCTTATCTCCTGCATCGGCCATGATGGCGTCGATCTGGTCGTCGGTTACCAAGCCGTTGGTGCCCAGCGCAAAGACCACGATCTTGCCGGCAAGGTTCTGTTGGAGATAACCCTCAAATGTCGCGCGGCCCGCATCGAATTGGCGGCCCTTTTCGGCATCGATGTGGCTGTGCGGGAACACGCCGTCAAAGGAATCAACGGCGCGCAGCGACACGGAGTCGCCGATCATCAACAGGTCGTAGGAGCCATCGGGGAAGCCGTCGTTGTCCTTGTCGGTGCCGTCGGCCGCCTGCTGGTCGGTGGGCGCGGTGTTTTTGGCTTCCTTGTTGAGGACTTCGGCGCCCTCACCGCTCAGTGCAGAGGTCTCCGGCACAAAGATCAGGCCGCCCAGTGCAACGACCAACACGACAGTGCAGACTGCGCAGACAGGGACGTGCGCGCGTGCCCAGTTGGCGGGCGTGGCGGTGCCGTCGCGGAACTCGGATACGGTGCGCCCAAAGGCGCCCTTTCTAAACGGCGTCTCGATAAAGCGATAGCAGCACTCTGCTACGGCGACCACCACAAGCACCTGCAAGATGTACTGCCACCAGGGCGTATCGTTGATGTTGGCGACCGGGTTCATAAGCAGCAGCAGTGGATAGTGCCACAGGTAGATGCTGTACGAGCGCTTGCCAACCCACACGAGCGGCTCGGCGGATAGCGCGCGGGCAACCATTCCCTGGGGCTGCACGCAGGCCGCGATGACCATGAGCGTGAGGATGGAGCATAATAGCGTGCCGCCGCGATACTGGAACGCGGTGTAGCCGTTGGTGAGCGCGACCATGGCGGCAAGGCCAACCAGGCCTACGACGCCCAACACGTCGATGGATGCGGGCGAGGACCAAAAGCGCACGAGGGCGCTCGGCTGTGCCGGGGCGGTCTCGGCTGCGGAATCGGTCTTCTCGTCATGCCCGCCCTTGGCGTTCTTGTCGAGCTTACCGCGCTTGGCAGCACGAACTAGGCGGTCGAGTCCTAGGCGATGGGCGAGACGCACCGGCGCCAGGTCGCGATCGGGGATAAAGGCCATCCAGGCACCCAGCAGCAGCGAGAACACGCGGGTGTCGGTGCCGTAGTACACGCGGCTGGGGTCGGCGGCAGGGTTGTAAAGCACCATCATGGCGAGGGCAGATACCGCGGAAAGGCCCAGAACCACGCGGCGCGTGTTGGGCTTGCTCACATGCATGGATACCATGGCAAACAGCAGTGGCGGCCAAATCAGGTAGAACTGTTCCTCGATGGCGAGCGACCAAAAGTGCGTGAGCGGCGAGGGGTCGCCCAGAGCATTGAAGTACGAGACGTTTTGGGCAATCTGCCACCAGTTGTTGAAGAATAGCAGCGACGGCAGGATGTCGGGGCGCATCTTGGTGAGCATCACGTGGTTAAAGATGGTGCACAGCGCGCAGGTCACGAACACTACCGTTACCACGGCGGGGACCAGGCGACGGATGCGGCGAATCCAGAAGCTCTTAAGGTCGATGCGTCCGGTCTTAGCGACTTCGTTGAGCAGCAAGCGCGTGATCAGATAGCCCGAAAGCACAAAGAAGATCGTGACGCCGAGCAGGCCGCCCTGAGCCCACGTGAGGTTGAGGTGATAGAGCACCACTGCGACGACGGCGAGCGTACGCAGACCGTCGAGCGCAGGAATGTAGCGGGACTTGGGACGAGCGGGCGCCTGCTGGTAGGCAACGGACGAGCGTGTGGTGCCGGTGTTGGTCGTGGCTGTATGGGCGCCCTTGTTGGTGGGCGTTCGATGCGGGCTCGGGCCGCGTCGCGACTCGCCGGTGCAGCGGTCGGCGCGTGGGCGTTCGTGCGGCGCCCGGTTATCGGGCGCGCGGCGCGGGCCGCGTGGGCTCGATTGTGGGAGTTGCTCCATAAATCATCATCCAATGACGAGAATAATCAGCACATATTCATTGTAGCTGCCTGCTCCTGTGAATGCTTGCTGCTGGCGCAACCTCAAGCGTGCGTTCACATCAAAGTGAACTAAAGTTATAGAGGTGCGAAAGCGCACGATCGACGGCCGACGGTGGGCGTAAGGCCCGCAGACGAGGAGGTTTCCATGGCGGATCGCGGCATCGTTGCGGTGTTCGGCAGCATGAACATGGACCTTTCGGTGGCGTGCGAGCGCATGCCGCGCGCGGGCGAGACCGTCGGCGGCAGCGGTTTTATCACCAACGCCGGTGGCAAGGGCGCTAACCAGGCCGTCGCCGCCGCGCGCATGGGTGCGCGCACGTGCATGATTGGCGCGGTCGGTCGCGATGCGTTTGGCGATGCGCTGGTGACGGGACTTCGGGATGCCGGCGTGGGCGTTGAGTTCGTGGCGCGCCGCGATGACGTGGAGACGGGAACGGCGACCATCATTCGCTGCGAGGGCGACAACCGCATCGTGCTGTCACCGGGCGCCAACCATGCGCTTGCGGGCGAGGACGTTGCCTGCGCGCTGAGACGTCTGGTGGCCGATGAGCTCGACGGCGACGCCAACGATATTGCCCCGGCTGCCGGAAGCGTCTTTATCGCCCAGGGCGAATGCGACCCGATGGCAACGGCCGCGGCACTCTCTTGTGCCCACAGGCTGGGGTTCTATACGGTCTTTAATCCAGCTCCTGCCTGCGAGTTGCCTGCGGAGGTCTGGCCTGCGGTCGACCTGATCTGTCCCAACGAGACTGAGTGCCAGGCGCTGACGGGCATCTTGCCCGCGGATGATGAGAGCTGCGCCGCTGCGCTCAATGCCCTGCTCGTTAAGGGTGTCGGGGCTGCGGTCATCACGCTGGGCGGCGCCGGCTCGGTTACGCTCGGCGATGACGGCGAGCTGCTGCGCATGCCGGCGCTTTCGAGCTCGGTGGTCGACACTACGGCCGCCGGCGATACGTTTATCGGCGCGTTGGCGGCGGCTTGCCTAGAGGGCTTGCCGCTCTTTGAGTGCATGGCCGCGGGTGCTCGCGCCTCTGCAGTGACGGTGTCGCGCCTGGGCGCTCAGCAATCGATTCCCACGCGCGCCGAAGTTGAACATTGGTTTTGTTAAACGATAAAGACGGAGAAGCGGAGTAGAACAATGGCAACCAAGAAGCTGATCCTTGATCTGGATATGGGTGTGGACGATGCGATGGCGCTGGCCTATGCCATCGCGAGCCCCGAGGTGGAGCTCGTGGGCATCACCACGTGCTTTGGCAACGTGCGCGTCGAGCAATCGGCGCACAACTGCCTGGCGGTGCTCGATCTGTTGGGTCGCCCCGAGGTTCCGGTGTACCTGGGCGCCGATCGTCCCATTAAGGCGACTGAGCCCTATACACCGCCGGCGTCCACCACGCTCATCCACGGCAAGAACGGCATTGGCGGGGCGAGCGTGCCCGCGTCGCCGTACGAGCCGGTGGGCGCGACGTCGGCCGACGGTAACGCGGCGGTCGATTATCTGATCGATGCCGCGCGCACCTATGGTCCCGATCTGATCTACGTGGCGACCGGTCCGCTCTCCAACCTGGCACTTGCCTTGGAGCGCGATGCGGCGGCGATGATGTCTATCGGTCGCGTGGTTGTGATGGGCGGTGCGCTTACCGTGCCCGGAAACGTGAGTGCGGGTGCCGAGGCCAACATGGCAAGTGATCCCGAGGCGGCCGATGCCGTGCTGCGTTCGGGCCGCAAACTCACTATGGTGGGTCTGGATGTGACGCATCGCGTGGTGCTCACGCGTCGCGACATTGCCGGCTGGACGGGCTCGGGCACCATGGCCGGTTGCGCATTTGCGAGCATGGTCGAGCACTACATTGGTTCGTACGAGATGAACGCACCCTACCTGGGTGGCTGCGCGCTGCACGATCCGCTGGCCGTTGCCGTGGCGATTGACCCCACGCTCGTTGGTGCGCTCGGCTGCAATCTACGTGTTGATCTGCTGGGCGAGTATCGCGGCCGCACCATTTGCGACGAGCGCCGCCTATCCGATCCGGACAAGAGCGCACTCGTGGCGCTGACCGTGGATGCCCCGCGCTTCCTGTCCGAGTTCAAGACACGCATGACCCGTGTCCTTGGCTAAATGATTTCCGTGCCCCGCCCCATGTAGTCAATTTGGGACGGGGCTTTTTTAGCTACCGAGTAAATGTGCCCGTTGGGGGAATAGTCGCGCCTCTTCGCTTGACAACAGGCTAAACTAGCTAATAAACATTTACTACTCTGTTTAGATTGAATTTGCGGTCGTTTAGTTGCCGAGTCATCAAGTTGCGATGCTCTGCCACGGCCGTTGCTAGGGGGAACAATGGCCAAAGCAAGTGTTCGCGAGATCAGCCGCATCACCGGTTTTTCGCCTGCGACCGTGTCCAACGCGCTCAACCGCAAGCGCAGTGTGAGTGAAGAGACCGCCAAGGTCATCCTGGAGTGCGCGCAATCGCTGGGCTATCAGCAGTCGACGCAGCTCGAGAGCATTCAGTTTGTGCTCGCGCGCAAGACGGGCGCCATCTTGGACGAGAGTACCTTCCATCCCGCGGTTATCGAGGGCGTGGAGCGCCAGGCGCGTCGTCACGGCATGAGCACGAGCTTTGTTTCGCTCGACTTTAGCGACTTGGACGCCGTGCGTCCGCAGGTCGAGGGTCTGATCGCCGATCCGTCCGCCGCTATCGTGCTGATGGGTACCGAGCTGGGTGAGGAAGACTACGCCTTGTTTGCCAACGCTGCTGCCCACCTGATCGTGCTCGATGGCTGGAGCGACCGCCAGTACTTCGATGCCGTGGTCATTGCCAATACCGATTCGGTGCTGCGTGCCGTGGATTACCTCATCGAGAAAGGTCACAAGCAAATCGGCTACCTGGCAGGTGACCTTCGCATTCGCAACTTTAAGGATCGCGAGCGCGGCTATCGCCAAGCGCTTGAGGACGCGGGCCTCGAGGCCAATCCGGCATGGCGCGTCACGTTGGGCACCACGCTCGAGGGCGCTTATCGCGACATGGGCGCGTGGCTTGACGGCGTCTCGCACGACGACCTGCCGACGGCTTTCTTTGCCGAAAACGACGTGCTCGCCGTGGGTGCCATGCGCGCGTTGAGCGAGCACGGCATACGCGTGCCCGACGATGTCTCGATCATCGGCTTTGATGACCTGTCTTTGGGCGCTTTCTCCAACCCGCCGCTCACCACGGTGCACGTCCCCAAGCACGAGGTGGGCGAGATCGCGGTGCGCCGCCTGGTGGGCAACATCCGCAACCCCAAGAGCTACACCTGCAAGACTGCCGTGTCGACCTATTTTGTCGAGCGCCAGAGCGTGTGTGAAATCTAGGCAGAACGGCGCCAGGCCTCAGAGCGGAAAAGTCCGCCAAAGGCAACCATACATAACGCTACCAAGAGAGGGTCCTTCGTGGCCCTCTATTTGTTTCCCTTGTATGTTCAGTTTGTTTACATACCGTTTAGGCTGATTTCTCTACCGCCCACGGGTATTTCGCGTTAAACTTCTAAACACTGGAGTAAAACATTTAGTAAACAGAACAAAACGAAACATGCGTTTATTTACTGAACATGTGATTAGGGGAGGACGTACATGGACAAGATCAAGCTCGGCTTTGTGCCCACGCGCCGCAGTATCTTTAGCGCGCCGGACGCAATCAAGTATCGCGGCCTGACGGCTGATCGCCTGCGCGAGATCGGCGTCGACATCGTGGATATCGACGACATCAATGACGAGGGCCTGCTGTTCGATGACAGCCATATCGAGCCTATCGTCAAGAAGTTTCGCGCCGAGGGCGTCGACGGCATTATGCTGTGCCACGCCAACTTTGGCACCGAGTACGTCTGCGCTCGCCTTGCCCGCGAACTCGGCCTACCCGTGCTGCTGTGGGGCCCGCGCGACGAGCGCCCCGAGCCCGACGGCACGCGCCTGCGCGATAGCCAGTGCGGCCTGTTCGCCACCGGCAAGGTCCTGCGTCGCTTCCAGGTTCCCTTCACCTACATGACCAACTGCCGCCTGACCGACCCCGAGTTCGAGCGCGGCGTTTGGGACTTCTTGGCCGTGTGCAACGTGGTCAAGACCTTCAAGCACACCCGCATCCTGCAGATGGCCACCCGTCCGTTCGACTTCTGGTCGACCATGTGCAACGAGGGCGAGCTGCTCGAGAAGTTCAACATCCAGCTTTCGCCTATCCCCATGACCGAGCTTGTCCAGGCCGTACGCGACGCCCAGGCCGACGAGCAGGCCATGGCCGCCATGCTTGCCCACATTGGCGACAGATTTGAGATCTGCATCCCCGAGGACAAGGTCCCCGCGGTCGCCGGTCTTGCCATCGCCATGAAGCGCCTGGTCGAGAAGTACGGCTGCAACGCCGGCGCCATTCAGTGCTGGAACGCTCTGCAGGACGAGTTGGGCATTATGCCCTGCGCCGCCAACGCCATCCTCAACGAGATGGGCATTCCTATCGTATGCGAGACCGATATCCACGGCGCCATCACCGCGCTGATGGTCGAGGCCGCCGATCTGGGCCGTCACCGCGGCATGTTCGCCGACTGGACCGTGCGCCATCCCGATAACGAGAACGGCGAGCTGCTGCAGCATTGCGGCCCCTGGCCCTGCAGCTGCGCGGCCGTCAAGCCCAAGCTCACCTACCCGCTGGCTTTCGATCACCCCGGCGCGCTGACGGCTGAGGCCAAGCGCGGCGACCTCACCCTTGCCCGCTTTGACGGCGACAACGGCGAGTACTCGCTGCTGCTGGGCAACGCCCGCGGTATCGACGGCCCGGCTGGCATGGGCACCTACCTGTGGGTCGAGGTCGACAACCTCAAGCGCCTCGAGGCCAAGATCGTCGAGGGCCCCTACATCCACCACTGCGTCGCTATTCACGCCAACGTGGTGCCGGTGCTCTACGAGGCGTGCAAGTACATCGGCATTGCCCCCGACCTGTACGACCCGATTGAGCAGGACGTTCAAGCTTACCTGCGCGGCGAGTAGGGTCGTGCCTACTTTGTAGCAACGAGCCGGCGCGCTACCACAGCACCCAACCTTGCGGTTCAAGCCGTCGCTTGCGTACCAAAGTACGCGGCGCTCCTCTTTCACCGCAATCTTGGGAACTGTGGAAACGCGGTGGCTTTGACTTTGGAAATTCCCTGAAAGGAGTTTTTCGTGGCAACTATCGAAGAGCTTGAGTCCCTGCGTTGGGACCTTCGCCGCGATTGCGTCGATATCATCATGGCTGGCGCCGGCGGCCACATCGGCGGCGACATGTCGGTGATCGATGCCCTCATGACCCTCTACGCCAACCATCTCAACATTTCGCCCGAGACCGTCGACGATCCCAACCGCGATCGCTTTGTACTCTCCAAGGGCCACGCCATGGAGGCCTACTATGCGGTGCTCTGCCACGAGGGCTATCTTGACCTCGATGACGTCAAGGCCCGCTTCTCCAAGTTCGGCAGCCCCTACATCGGCCACCCCAACAACAAGCTCAAGGGTATCGAGATGAACTCGGGCTCGCTGGGTCACGGCCTGCCCGTGGCCGTCGGGATGGCGCTTGCCGGCAAGATGGACGGCCACGACTACCGCGTCTACACCATCATGGGCGACGGCGAGCTTGCCGAGGGCTCAGTCTGGGAGGGCGCCATGAGCGGCGGCAACTACCAGCTCGATAACCTGTGCGCGCTCGTGGACCGCAACCGCCTGCAGATCAGCGGCAGCACCGAGGACGTCATGAAACAGGACAGCCAGGAGGAGCGCTGGGCCGCCTTCGGCTGGAACGTGCTCTCCATTCCGGGCAACGATGTCCAGGCCATCGACGCCGCGCTGACGCTGGCCGCCGAGACCTGCGGCAAGCCCACGGTCATCATCCTCAACACGGTGAAGGGCTATGGCTCGCCCGTTATGGAGGACAAGGCCGCCTGGCATCATCACCTGCCCAACGACGAGGAATATGCCCAGATCATCGCCGATTTCGCTGCCCATAAGGAGGCTATCGATGACTAACAAGATCGCCAACCGCAAGGCTATCTGCGACACGCTGCTCGAGGCCGCCGCAACCGATAAAGACATCGTCGTCCTGTGCTCCGACTCCCGTGGCTCCGCATCGCTCACGCCGTTCTTTGACCAGTATCCCCAGCAGTCCGTCGAGGTCGGCATCGCCGAGCAGGACCTGGTGAGCATCGCCGCCGGTATGGCCTCGTGTGGCAAGAAGGCCTGGGCCGCCTCGCCGGCGTCCTTTGTGACCACGCGTTCGTATGAGCAGTGCAAGGTCGATGTCTCGTACTCCAACACCAACGTCAAGCTGATCGGCATCTCCGGCGGCGTGTCCTACGGCGCCTTAGGCATGAGCCACCACTCTGCGCAGGATATCGCCGCCATGAGCGCGATTCCCAACATGCGTGTGTATCTGCCGAGCGACCGCTTCCAGACCGCCGAGCTCGTGCGCGCCCTGGTTGCCGACAACAAGCCGGCCTACATCCGCGTGGGCCGCAACCCGGTGGAGGACGTGTACACCGAGGACGAGTGCCCGTTCCAGATGGACCGAGCCACCTGGGTGCGCCGCGGCACCGACGTGACGATCATCGCTACCGGCGAGATGGTCCGCCATGCCGTGGACGCCGCCGATCTGCTGGCCGAGCAGGGCATCTCGGCAACGGTGCTCGATATGTACTGCGTCAAGCCGCTCGATGCCGAGGCCGTGATCGAGGCCGCCGGTGCCACGCGCGCCGTCGTGACCGTCGAGGAGCACAGTCCCTTCGGTGGCCTGGGTTCCATGGTCGCGCAGGTCGTGGGTGAGCACTGCCCGCGTCCGGTCAAGTGCCTCTCCCTGCCCGACGCGCCGGTCATCACCGGCACGAGCCCCGAGGTCTTTGCGCACTACGGCCTGACGGGTGCCGGAATCGCGCAGACCGTCGCCGAGTTCCTCGGCAACTAGTAGACACAGACGCTGCGCGGCCGCCGAGCACCGCACCTTGCCGGTCAAACCGTCGCTTGCGTACGCAAAGTACGCGGCGCTCCTCTTTCACGGCAATCTGCGGCACTTGACGGCCGCTCGCTCCTTGTCCGCCAGTCTGTCTTTGATTTGGCGGAAGGAATGGGAGAGTACATGAGCAAATACATCATCGGAATCGATCAATCCACGCAGGGCACCAAGGCGCTGCTGGTGGACGAGGGCGGCCATTTGATTCATCGTGCCGATCGCCCGCATCGCCAGATTGTCAACGAGGCCGGCTGGGTGAGCCATGATCCGGCCGAGATCGCCGTCAACGTGCTGGCCGTGGCGCGTGCCGTGGTGGAGGAGACCGGGGTCGATCCGGCCGACATTGCCGGCATCGGCATCTCCAACCAGCGCGAGACCACCGTTGCCTGGAGACGCACGACGGGCGAGCCGCTGTGCGACGCCGTGGTTTGGCAGTGCGCCCGCGCCCGCGAGCTGTGCGACGAGCTGGCCGCGCGCGAGGGCGTGGCCGAGCTGGTGCGCGACACGACGGGTCTAGTGCTCTCGCCCTACTACCCAGCGGGCAAGATGGCCTGGATCCTCGCGAACGTTCCCGCGGCTGCCGAGGCCGCTGCAGCGGGCGAGCTGTGTCTGGGCACCATCGATGCCTGGGTGGTCTGGACGCTCACGGGCGGCGCGGAGTTTCGCTGCGACTGGTCCAATGCCAGCCGCACGCAGCTCTTTGACCTGCGCCGTGGCTGCTGGAGCGAGCCGGTGTGCGAGGCCTTTGGCGTCGATTCGGCTTGCCTGCCGCAGGTGACCGATTCCGATGGCCTGTTCGGCATGACGAACCTGGGCGGCTTTTTGCCGGCGCCCGTGCCCATTCACGGCGTGCTCGGCGACAGCCATGCCGCCTTGTTTGCCCAGGGCTGCCATAGCCGCGGCATGGCCAAGGCGACCTATGGCACCGGCAGCTCGGTCATGATGAACGTCGGCGACGAGTTCGTTGCCAGCTCGCACGGGCTTTCGAGCTCGCTCGCATGGCGTATGGACGGCGTGACCGAGTACGTGCTCGAGGGCAACGTGAGCTACGCCGGCGCCGTCAAGACATGGCTACGCGACGATCTGGAGCTCATCAACAATCCCGAGGAAGTCACCGACCTGTGCAACGCCGCCAATCCGGCAAGCCACGTCTACTTTGTGCCGGCGTTTACCGGCTTGGGCGCGCCGCACTGGGCGAGTGACGCCGAGGGCTGCGTCTTTGGCATGACGCGCACCACGGGTCGTGCGGAGTTCGTAAAGGCCGCCGACGAGTCGATCGCCTATCAGATCTTTGACGTCATCGATGCGATGGTCGAGGATTCGGGCGCAGCGCTGGCCGAGCTTCGTGTTGACGGCGGCCCCACGCGCGACGCGTACCTGATGCAGTTTGAGAGCGACCTGGTCGGCTCGCCCATCCGCATTGCGAGCAATGACGAGATGAGCGGTCTGGGCGCGGCCTGGGCCTGCGGCATTGCGCTGGGCATGTACACGCGCGACGTCGTTGACGTCTACGGCGCCCGCGGCATCGTGGAGCCTGCCATGCCCGCCGACGAGCGAGCCAAAAAAATCGCCGGCTGGCGCCATGCCGTAGCCGCCACCATCTCGTACACTGCCAAGAATGATTTTTCTGGGACGGGGATTAAATAAGGCTCTGTTAGACCAGGATTGACATTCCGCCCCATCATCTCCTTGCGATTG
>USAY01000062.1 GCA_900552755.1 uncultured Collinsella sp. | reverse complement strand
AATGGTGAACGTCGGACATGCCCACTTCCTCATCGCAGCCCAGCAGCGCGCGGAAAGCATAGCGCGGGGTAATGCCGTGCTTGAGCAGATAAGCGCCGGCGTAGAGCGACAGCACCGCCGGACCCTTGTCGTCAATCACGCCGCGACCGAGCAGCCAGCCCTCGCGGCGCTCCATCGCAAACGGGTCGGTGTTCCAACCGGGGCCAGCGGGAACCACGTCCACGTGGCAGATAGTCGCGAGCTGCTTGTCGCCGCGACCCGGGATATCGGCGATTCCCACATAGCCCCCGTCGTCGCTCGTCTGATAGCCGAGCTTTTGCGCAATGCCGAGCGCGCAATCGAGCGCGTCACGGACCGGGCGGCCAAACGGCGCACCGGGCTCCGCATCGGCAGCAACGGCCACGGACGGATAGCTCACCAGTTGTTCGATATCGGCAACGACATCCTCCCAGACCTCGTCGACATACTCGGCAACGCTCTGCTCCACCTGATTCATGAACGACCTCCTTACCAATGAGCGACGGGTACGCCCGCCCCTCACATTATGTCTATTAGATAGCGAAAAGTTTAGCAAGCTCGGCCACCGAGTGCACCACCGCATCGGCGCCCGCGGCCTCGTGCTCCCCCGGCGCTGCCGCGCCCGAATAGATGCCGATGCACGGCACGCCCATCGCGTGCGCGCCCTCCACATCGTTAAAGCGATCGCCGATCATCACGGCATCGTCGGCCGTCGCGCCGAGCGCCGCCAGGGCATCGCGAACCGAATCGGCCTTGGTCTCGCGTCCCTGCGGCGGATTCATGCCAACCACAGCTTCGAACTGGCAAAGCCCCAGCTCATGAACCATATCGATGCACTTCGCCTCCATGCGAGACGTCGCCACGGCCATACGCTTGCCCTGGGCGGCCAACCCATCCAGCAGCTCGGGGACCCCATCGAACACGGGGTACTCCTCCGGCCCCAGCTCATCAAAAAAGGCGCGGTACTCGTCGGCCACCACAAGCGACTCCTCGCGGGAAAAGCCGTAAAAGTCGTGAAAGCTCTTCCACAGGGGCGGCCCGATCATACGGCGCAGATCACCCATCTGCGCCTCCGAAAACCCGCGCGCAGCCAGCGTCTTGCGCGTCGAGGTCATCACTGCCCGGCCCGTATCTGCCACCGTGCCGTCAAAATCGAACAACACGACCGGCCGTTTGCCTATCTCCAACGCCTCCATCGGCATTCCTCTTCCCCAGTTGACGATTTCCACACCGACACTTCAAACTGTTGACTATTCAACAATTGAACCTAGTAATGTGGAACGACTCTACTATACTTGTCGCACTTTGCTCTCAGAAGGCGGCGCGCAAGCGCCCCAACGAAAGGTGCAATTATGTCTTTTGCCATCATAACCGACTCCACGTCGGACATCTCCCCCGCCCACGCTCAAGAGCTCGGCATTTACGTGATTCCGCTGCATGTGATTATCGAGGGCGAGGACCTGCTCGACCAGGTGCAGATTACCGCCGAGGAATACGTCGCGCGCATGGCCGGCTCCGAGCAACTGCCGCACACCTCGCAGCCGAGCGCCGGCGAGTTCAAGGCACTCTTTGACCGCGTGCTCGCCGACGGTCATGATAGCGCCATCTTTATCTCACTGTGCAGCGAGTGGTCCGCCTGCTATGCCAACGCCAGCCTGACGGCCGAAACGCACGAACTCGACGTGCGCTGCATCGACTCGCGCACCGGCTCGGGTGCCGAGGGCCTGCTGGTGGAGTACGCGCTGGCCATGCGCGAGGACGGCCGCAGCCTGGACGAGACCGAGGCGCAGATCCGCGCGACCCTGCCCGACGCCCATTTGCTGCTGATTCCCCGCACGCTCGAGAACCTTGTAAAGAACGGTCGCGCTCCCAAGCTCGCCGGCCAGCTCACGCAGATGCTCAACATTCGCCTGGCCGTTTCGCCGGAATGGCAATCGGGCGAGATCAAGGCCATCAAGAAGGGCCGCGGCGCCAAGCGTATCGTCGCCAATACCATGGCCGACTGTCTCGCATTTTTGGCCGAGCACCCGGGCTCCAGCGTGCGCGTGCTCACGACCGGTGCCGCCGAGGAGCAGGAACTTGTCAACGAGGCCCTCGCGGGCCAGGACTACGTCGATGCCGGCACCGGCCCCATCGGCTGCACCATCGCCACTCACGTGGGTGTGGACGCCATCGCCATCAGCTACTGCCCCCGCTACCAGCCCACCCACTAGGGCCACCTTTACCACTTGCGGTGAAATAGGGACTGTTTTTGGCATATCAACCGCAAATCAATCCCTATTCCACCGCAACTTTATTGCCGCGCGCTACCCACATACAAGATATTGCTGGCGATTGGCGCGTTCCCAGCTGTTTGGGGAGCTTTGATTGGCCCCAACGATACCCAGTGGGCAAAAAATGGCAAATATGAGTACTGTCACAATTTTAGTAACAGCAAAATCTAGCTGAAATTGCCCGCTTTCACCGATTTCAAGCGCCATAAAGCCCCGAATCGTCGTGGTAAGGGGGTTAGAAATATCTAATCTCAGCCAATTGGTCTTAAATACTTTCCAAATGATATGGTACTAGCCAGGCAACAGTACTCATATTTGCAATTTTTTGCCCACCGGGTTCGGATGAAGCCCGCTCTTTACGCCTCCGGCTGCCCACATAACCGCAAATCCTGATTACCAAGGGCCGTCGCGCGCCTTGGCATCGACCGAAAGCCACTCGCGGAGCAATCCCTCACCATTAGCGAACTTGAATCGAAATTATATATCCCAAGAAGTCGCAATGCCGTACCCTCGTCTCAGCAACTCCAACACAAGAATGGCATTCAAATGGGCAACACCATGCATCAATACGCCCTCTTTGGGACCGCACAATTTAAATACGATCAGACGATTGCGCACACCGCAGACCCACACCGACAAATCGTCATTTGCAACAACGGTTCAGACGTACGCTACGCCACACTTGAAGAGTGGGAAGAAGCCGGCGCTTTGTTCGATGAACGAGCACAAATCGAGGGCATCGTCACCAGTGCGAGCCCAGCACGTGACAAACTCGAGCTCTTTCGCAGCCTCTTTACCGGGCGTAAAGATGTTTACGCTCATGGATATCGCAGAAAAGACGGGGGCATCGGCTATACGCCCGCTTGCGCAAACGAGTGGAAGCCGGGAATTTGTCCCAAAGTAGCCCATCAAAAAGTCAAATGCGCAGAATGCCACAATCGCGTCTTCCCCGAATTAAGCGATGCCGCAATCATTGCTCACTTTAAAGGCAACGATGACCGGTTCCGCGATGTCCTCGGGCAATATGTACTCGACAAGAACTGCAATACGAAAGTTCTCGTCATCGATTTTGACAAAGCAGACTGGAAAGAGGCAACAAATGTCGTACGGCTTGTTGCAAAACGACGGAACATTAACGCCGCCGTCGAGCGCTCAAGGTCCGGCAACGGCGCACACATCTGGTTTTTCTTTCTCGAGCCAATCAGCGCAAAGGCTGCCAGAGAGTTTGGAAGTTGCCTTATAACCGAAGCTGCGGCGCTTAATAAGACAATCACGTTCGAGGCCTTTGATCGAATGCTACCCGCTCAGGACACTATTCCCGATGGAGGTTTTGGAAACCTCATCGCACTTCCCTTTCAAGGCAAGGCACAACGTGAAGGAAACAGCGTATTTGTAGACGAACAATTCGAGCCCTTTCCCGACCAATGGCTTTATCTGTCGCAAGTCCAGCTGATTCCGCGCTCGACAGTGCAAAATCTGATCGAGACCACTGGGGACAACCCACACGGGCTAGCAACAGTTACGGTCGCAAACAAGACCAAACGATATGCCCAAAAACCACGAAAGCGGCTACCGCTCACATCGCGGGACTTTCCTTCATCGCTGCCCGTCACGCAAGCCGATATGCTCTACATCCCCGAAAAGTCTCTGAGTCCTGCAGCTCAAATGGAAATCCGCGGGCTCGCAACATTCGCCAACCCAGAATTCTATCGAGCACAAGCCATGCATCAATCGGTATTCGGTAAACCGCGACTTATAGACCTCAGCGAACTGAGAGATGGTTATGTTGCGATTCCCCGGGGCTGCAAAACTCAGCTTGAGCAGCTGCTCCGAGAAACCGGCGTTACTGCCCACTATTCAGACGAACGCAAATCCGGCAATCAAATTGTGATGACATTTAAAGGCGCCCTTCGCCCTGAACAGCAAATCGCCGCTGAGCAGCTACTTGGATACGAAGATGGAATCATGTCCGCGCCGACAGGCTTCGGTAAAACAGTCATTGGGGCTTACCTTATTGCCGCCATTGGCCTTCCAACGCTTGTCATCGTTCCCAAGACCGCGCTCATAGCTCAATGGAGATCTCAGCTCGAGCAGTTCCTCGACATTACGGACAACAGAGAACCCGTCCGAACTCCAAAAGGACGAATCAGCAAAAGACAGCCTCCGGTCATCGGACAAATAGGAGGGGGCAAAACCGCCGTAAGTGGCCTCGTCGACGTCGCTTCGTTTCAATCGCTGTCTGGCAAAGACCGCCAAACCGGAGAGCCGATAGCCAAGCAGCTCGTTCGCAATTACGGTCTCATTATCTGCGACGAATGTCACCATGCCGCCGCGCCACAGCTCGAGCTTGTTCTCAAGTCTGCCCCGGCCAAATACGTATACGGCCTTTCCGCGACGCCCGAGCGCTCCGACGGTCTCACGCGGGCGCTCTTTATGCTCTGCGGCCCACTTCGCTATGTCATAGATCCAAAAAAGCAAGCAATCCAGCAGGGCATCCATCGCATCGTACGGCCTCGTTTTACCGGAATTCGACTACCCGCCTACGAGCCGGGCGCAAGCTTCAATCAGATTCTCGACCTGCTGTGCACGCATGCAGCTAGAAACGAATTGATTGTCAACGACGCTCTTGAAGCTGCGTCAAACGGTCGGCATCCGCTCGTGCTGTCTAAAAGGAAAAAGCATGCCGAGGAGCTGTTCAGGCTGCTTAAAGACCGAGGACACGAACCCATTCTCCTGACCGGGGAAATCGACGCCAAAGAAAGAAAAGCGATACTGAACAGTCTTCCCTGCTTCGAACACGAACATCGAATCATCGTCGCCACCGAAAGCCTTCTGGGCGAGGGCTTCGATCTGTCCTACCTTGACACTCTCCTCATTGCCACGCCGATATCGTGGGACGGCAGCATCACGCAGCAGGCGGGCAGACTGCATAGAAGTCACGAGGGCAAGCGGCGGGTTGAGATATTCGACTACGTTGACCTGTCGATACCCATGCTCGCCCGAATGTACCAGAAAAGACTCAAGACCTACGCCAAGCTCGGGTACGAGGTTTATGTAGCGAAAGACGCCAGCCAAGCCGAGGCAAACATTCTAATTGACTCTTCGCATTTCCTTGAGACCCTAAACAAAGATATCGTCAATGCCACGAAGAACGTTTTCATCGCCGCCCCCTATGCATCTTCCGCATGCCTTACGAAACTCAAGGATTCACTCACCAGCTCCATGACTCGAGGAATTAGCATTGAGATAATCGTTGCCTCAACTCCGCGCGATGACGCGAAGGCGGTCTTTGCCGAAATGGGCATCGACTATTCCGTCAAAACTGAAGGGCGTTTGTGCGCGGCAGTGATTGACGAGGAAACCGTCTGGTACGGAACCATTCCATTACTGGCTTTTCCCAAGAATGAGGATTGCAGCATTCGTTTCAAAAGCAGCGAAGTTGCCGCCGAGCTTTTGGACGAAATCCAGCGAAGAGGAGAACCGAAAGCTGCATCAACAAGCGGGACATCCCCATCACTTGCGGTGAAATAGGGACTGTTTTTGGCTTATCAGCCGCAAATCAATCCCTATTCCACCGCAATTTAAAATCGAGTGGCTAGCTCAGTGGGCCCTGGAACAGTTCTTGATGCGAACCCATTCTTACAAGTCGGATCACTGGATTAGTTTTGTGCGGCAGGTAGAGAACGACCACGTCGATCAGGCCATCGGAAAGATGAAAATCGATGTGACCGTTGTAATTGCCGCCCGGGTTGGAGAGCTCGTGGGCACCGTACTCTGCCGGAAGCACGCCGTGTGCCGCAAGCTCGGCAACTGCCGCCTTAAACTCGGTTTTTAGCTGCGGGTGGCTCTGCATCGCTCGCTTATAGTCGGCCTTAAACTGAGCCTCGACCTTAATTTCAAACATCGTCTAATCCTCATCGAGGAACGACATCAACTCATCAACGTTATCGAATGACGGGCTGTCGTCTGGCAGAATCCCCAGCTCACGAGCCTCGGCGATCACCATAGCGCGCCTCGTCGCCTCGTTGGGTACCTCCGGCCGCCCCACAATCTCAAACGGAATCTTCCGCTGGTTCACAAGCTGCCGAACAGCAAGGTTGAGATACGAATTAAGGTTCAGGCCAACCGAATCTAAAAACTCAGTCGCCTGCTCCTTAAGCCCCTCCTCGATGCGGACCGTCGTGGGCTTAATCGTTGCAGTAGACATACGCGACCTCCTCGCCCTCGTCTTTTGCATCAGTATACCCAATAAAAATGGCAATCTGATGTTAGATAGCATCAGATTGCCATGCATATTCATGTCACAGCGGCACGATTGCTCTACATCAGCCCGCTCAGGGCGACGTCGACCGCTTCGTTGAGGTCGTCGGTGATGTGCACCAGATCAGGATCGAGCGGGCTGATCATACCGGTGTCCATCACCGGACCGTTAAGCCAGTCGAATAGGCCCTGCCAGTACTCGGTGCCCACCAGCACAAGCGGCATGCGCTTGACCTTGTGCGTCTGCACCAGCGTGAGCACCTCGAACATCTCGTCGAGCGTGCCAAAACCTCCGGGAAACACGATGGCGCCCGAACTGTATTTGACGAACATGGTCTTGCGCACAAAGAAGTAGCGGAAGTCCATACCGAGGTTCACATATTTGTTGAGCCCGTGCTCGTGCGGAAGCTCGATACCCAAGCCAACTGACTTGCCGTTGACGCTCGCCGCTCCCCTGTTGGCCGCCTCCATGATGCCGGGGCCGCCACCGGTGATGACCGCCACGCCACGTTGTGCGATCTTGCGCCCGACGGTACGCGCCGCCTTGTAGAGCGGATCGGTCTTGGGCGTGCGAGCGCTACCGAAGATGGTCACAGCGGGCCCGAGCTCGGCAAGTGCGCCAAAGCCATCGACAAACTCGGCCTGGATGCGCAGCACGCGCCACGGATCAGCATGCAGCCAGTCGGTCGACTCCTCGGGCGCCAGCAGGTTGGCGTAGGTGTTGTCCTTAGGAATCATGGGGCCGCGCATAACCACGGGGCCGCGGCGGTACGTCTCGTCGTAGGCAGGCTCGCCCTCGACATTCTCGTTCTTAATCATGGGTACTCCTATCGAGAAAAAGAAAAACGGGCGGGGTCGACGCCATGCGCCAAACACCCGCCCGAACATCAACTATTCGGTATGGTACCCACGATGCATCAAGTGCTTGCAAGCTATCGGTCAGCGGTCGCGCAGACGGTGTTAGCGAACGTGATGACCGGCCGGCGCTCGCCCCTTGCCGTTGCCCGCGCTCTGCAAGCGCCCGCGCCGCTCTTAGTAGTCCACCGCCGCAGGACTGTTCATCCAGTCGCTCGCAAACGCGCCGTAGCGGCCCTCGATAATGGCCTGGCGGGCACGCTGCATAAGGTTGAGCAGGTAGTAGATGTTGTGCATCGACAGCAGAATACCGCCGAGCATCTCCTTCTGCGTGACCATGTGACGGATGAGCGCGCGGCTGTAGCCACCCGTGCACACCGGGCAGGTGCAGGTGGGATCGATGGGACCGTCGTCGTGCGCAAAGCGGGCGTTGCGGAAGTTGAGGCGGCCTTCGCCGGAGAACGCCGTGCCCATGCGGCCGGTGCGCGTCGGCAGCACGCAGTCGAACATGTCGATACCCACGCCCACGCCGCGCACGAGCGTGGTAGGGTTGCCGACGCCCATGAGGTAGCGCGGCTTGTGCTTAGGCATGTACTCGGAAACCAGCGGCGCCAGCGTCTCGAACATGGTCTCGTGGTCCTCGCCCACCGAGTAGCCGCCGATGCCGTAGCCGGGGAAGTCGCCGCACTCCTCCAGGTGGCGCAGCGAGCGCAGGCGCAGGTCCAGATGCATGCCGCCCTGAACGATGCCAAAGAGCGCCTGGTCATCACGGGTGTGGGCCTTATAACAGCGCTCGGCCCACATGCTCGACAGCTCCACGGCGCGCTCGACGTAGGCGCGCGTGGCGGGATAGCCGGGGCACTGATCGAGCTGCATGCAGATGTCGGAGCCGAGCTTCATGGCAATTTCCATGTTGTCCTCGGGCGTCCAGAACACGTGGCGGCCGTCGTAATCGTTGACGATAAAGCGCACGCCCTCGTCGGTGAGCTTGACGGCGTCGTTGTGGCTGAACACCTGGAAGCCACCCGAGTCGGTAAGAATGGGGCCGTGCCAGTTCATAAACTTGTGCAGTCCGCCCAGCTCGACGATGGTGTCCTCGCCGGGACGCATGGACAGGTGATAGGTGTTGGCAAGCACAATCTGGGCGCCGAGCTGCTTGACGGTCTCGGTAGGTATACCCTTGACGTTTGCCTTGGTGCCCACGGGCATAAAGATCGGCGTCTCGATGTCGCCGTGCGGGGTGTGCAGTACGCCGGCACGCGCATGCGTCGTCGGGTCCTCGGCGATCAGGTCGAATTTAAAAAGGTTCTGGTCCATAAACTGGAACTCCTTGGTTGCGGTTCATACGCAAACCATTATACGGGCAACCCGCAAGAAGCACCGACTCGACAGAAACTGGCGCATTAAACAACTAGTCGTTAGGGACATTCTTAAACGACTACATCCAACAGCCAAGGCAACGCCGATGTTATGGCACCGACAGACACTATGACCCAATCCGAGGGCACTAAAAAGACAGGAGCCCCCGCTCGTGACCGCGGGTCGGGGCTGCGACAATGATGTTGAAGTGCCATAGGCGCAGCCGCGCCGCAACGAGGTTGGGAGGCTCCCATGCCAAAGTATTCTACCGCGTTCGGGATGGACGTCCACCTGAGGTCGACCACCGTCTGCGCCCTCGACGCGGACACCGGCGAGGCCGTGACGAGGAGGTTCCCCGGCAACCCCTGGGGCGAGATCGCCGGGTGGATGGACGGGTTCCCGGGGCCTTCGCTCGCGGCCTACGAGAGCGGCTACCTCGGCTTCGCCCCGCAAAGGGAGCTCGCCGGGCTCGGCGTCGAGTGCGTCGTCGCCGCGGTCTCGAAGATCCCCAGGTCGGCCGCCGACTCGGCCTCCAAGAACGACAGGAACGACGCCGCCAGGATGGCCAAGGCGATACTCGCCCACGACATCTCCCCCGTATGGGTCCCCTCCCCCGAGGTCGAAGGCATCAGGGACCTCGCCGGCGCCTACGACGGGGCGACCGCGCGCCTGGCGACCGCCAAGCAGCGGCTGCTCGCCTTCCTCGCAAGGCGGGGGTTCGTCTACGGCGGCACCACGCCCGCCGGCAACCCGAGGAAGTACTGGACCTACGACTTCCTGAGGTGGCTCGACAAGGTCAGGCCGGAGGACGATGGCGGGGTTCGGACGCTCGCCGCCCTGAGGAACGAGGTCGAGGCCGCGGCGGAGGCCCGGTCGGACCTGCTCTCCGAGTACAGGGCGGCCGTGGATGCCAGCCCGATCGCCGCGGAGGTGGCCGCCCTCCAGTCGATCAAGGGCTGCGCCTTCGCGCTGGCCGCGGCCTTCTCGGCCGAGGTCGGCGACTTCACGAGGTTCCGCTCCGGAAGGCAGGTCACGGCCTACTTCGGCCTCGCGCCGAGCCAGAGGTCGAGCGGCGACTCCGTCCGGCTCGGAGGCATCAGCGGTGCGGGCAACGCGCTCGTGAGGAAGCTGGCCGTTGAGGGCTCATGGTGCTACGCCGCGGCGCGGCACCAGCCGAAGCTCATGCCGAGGGATACGGGCGTGCCCCTCGAGATAAGGGTGCACGGGAGGAAGGGGTCCGAGCGGCTCCTGCGGCGGCGCGAGGAGATGCTCGCCCGCGGCATGCCCGCGGCGAAGGCCAACGCGGCCACCGCGGCCGAGCTCGTGAGATGGCTCTGGGCCCTCGGCATGATGTGCCGGGAGGGCGCGGAATAGACATAGCCCCCGTCCCGGCGAGCCGGGCGGCCTTCGGGGATACCCCCTATTTCGCTGTGCGCGCGGAGCCCTCCGCATGCGCCTCGACAGACTTGGGGAACCCCGCCGAAGGAATGGAGTGCGGGCCGACAGAACGGTATCCGCGGATATGAGACTGAGCCGAAGGCGTCGATGACATGCCGGGGGCGGACCGGGACGGGTTAACGGCAGGCCCCGCCGACCGATTGCAAGCGGTCGGCGGGGCCATTGTGGCTCTTGACAGCGGATTGGGTCATATGAGCGAAAACCCGCCAGAGCGAGCAAGGTGCCTTGAAACAAGGCGGCATTGATCTTTTGATCATGCCGCCGAAGTTGAAAGGCAGATTGCCGCTCTGGCGGGTTTGCAGCGTCAACTGGTTACGCGGTTTGGTAAAACCGCGTAACCCCTAAGGCCGCTGGCCCATGCCACCCTCGAGGGTGACGGTCTCGCCGTTCATATACTTAAAGTCGGGGCCGCAAAGCTGAACGACCACGCGGCCGATCTCCTTCTCGACATCGCCGTAATGGCCCGCCGGCGGCATGTGAACGTTGGCCTTGAACGCCTCGGGATAGGCGTCCTGGAAGTTCTCGAGCGCAGCAGTCCAGGCAAGCGGGCACACGATGTTGACGTTGATGCCGTCCTTGCCCCACTCGTTGGCGGCAACGCGAGTCAAGCCGCGGATGCCTTCCTTGGCGGCAGCATAGCTGCACTGGCCATAGTTGCCAAACAGACCGGCGCCCGAAGCAAAGTTGACCACGGAACCCTTGGTCTCCTTCAGGTGCGGATAGGCCTTCTGCATGTACAGGTAGGTGGCATACAGGCCAGAGTAAATGGCCAGATTAAACTGGTCCATAGTGTGGTCGGCGATGGTCACACCCGAGGCGCTGGCCTGGGCGTTGTTGACGACGGCGTCGATGCGGCCGAACTCCTCAATCGCCTTGTCGATAACGTTCTGCACGACGGCCTCGTTGTCCTGACCAGCCGAGACATCGGCCTGAACAGGCAGAACTTTGACGCCGTACTCAGCCTCGAGAGACTCCTTGGCAGCCTCGAGTTTAGCAACGTTACGACCGGTGATGACGAGGTTCGCGCCCTCCTTGGCAAAAGCGATATCGATACCGTAGCCGATGGAGCCAGCAGAGCCGTCCTTAAGCGTGGCCTTGCCGCCGCCGGTGACGATCACGGTCTTACCAG
>USAY01000061.1 GCA_900552755.1 uncultured Collinsella sp. | reverse complement strand
CAGAAGATTTGGGCTAAGTACGGCTTTGAGCTTTCCGCGTAGTGCGGCTTGGCGCGATAATTCCATCGTTTTGTGTTTCACTCCGTCCTTGTATTCGCTTGGAGCTTTTCGTGCTTAATAGATTCCGCGTGCTTGTCGCCTGTGCTTTGACCTTCGTGCTTTGCTGGGTGCCGGGATTTGCGTTTGCTGGGGACGCTGAGGACGGGGCCCAGGTTACTGCGACCGCCCATGGGCTTTCCTATGGGATCGAGGGTTTTGAGCGGTTGGCCAAGGGGACCGCTCGTGCCATGGAGGGCCAGCCTGAGGGCTACCGGTTTCCCGTTGACGAGGACGTGGACCTTGTAGTGGCGCCTGCTGCCGATCGCGTTGTGGTGTGGATATCGCCCAAGGCGGTCGAGAAGTATGGATTGGATCCGCAGGATAACGAGTGCGTATCGGGTCTCAAAGCCCTCGTCTGTAAGCTCGACAGCGCAAACTGCATGGGAGGTGCGCAGCTAGGGGACGTGGATCTTCCTTGGTATGTCACGGCGGAAACAACGTTTGATGCCGGTGGGTATACCTATGGCTTTGACGAGCGCGGTGCGGATGGGGACCGCTATGTGGTGATTGCGTCAGCCTCGGGTGATGCCAAGGGCGGCGCGCGTTGGCTTGATAGCGCTCAAATGGTGGAGGCATCGTCTGTCGTGTTGCGGGATGAGCAGGGCCCCTTGACCTCTCTGGCCTCCTTTTTGGGCGACATCGACTATCGCCCGTTTTGGGTGTCCATTAAAACGAGCGGCCTTGCCCTGCTGATCTCCTTTACACTGGGCCTGTTTGCCGCATGGAAGACCATGGGTACGACGAGCCGCATCAAGGGCTTGCTCGATTCGGTCTTTACGATTCCTATGGTGCTGCCGCCCACGGTGTGCGGCTTTTTGCTCCTCATGCTGTTTGGCCGCTCGACCGGGGTCGGTCGGTGGCTTATCGCGCACGGCGTCTCGATCGTCTTTACGTGGCCGGCGGCGGTGATCTCTGCCGTGGTAGTGTCGTTTCCGCTGGTCTACCGCACGGCGCTCGGAGCCTTCGAGAGCCTCGACACGCAGATGCTCGATGCGGCGCGCACGCTGGGCTGGTCCGAGCGTCGCATCTTCACCAAGCTTATGATGCCGCTCGGCTGGCCCTCCATCGCCGCCGGCACGGTGCTCGCCTTCGCTCGCGCGATGGGCGAGTTTGGCTGCACCCTGTTCTTTGCGGGTAACTACGCCGGCATTACGCAGACCATCCCCATCGCCATCTACTTTGAGTGGATGGGCGGCAACACGTCGGTGGCCCTCTTTTGGGTTGCTGTCGTGATCGTGTTTAGTTTCCTAGTCATCCTATTCATCAACATGTACACGGCGCATTCGCAAAAGTATCGCGAGCGCGGCCTGTCCCGCGCGGAGCGCAAGCAGGCCAAGCAGCTGGGCGGCCAGACCGATTCGCTCGACCCAGTCGGCGGAGATGCGCTGCGTATCGATCGCGAGGCGTTGGCCGAGCTTATGCGCGATGACACGGTCGCAAAGGGAGATCGATAAGCCATGTCGCTCGTTCTGGATATCAAAAAGCGCTATCCCGGCTTTACTCTCGACATTCAGCTCGAGGCTGGCGAGGAGCGCGTGGCGCTGCTGGGTGCCTCGGGTTGTGGCAAGAGCTGTACGCTGCGCTGCATTGCCGGCGTGGAGACGCCCGACGAGGGCAAGATCGTCGTCAACGGTGTGACCTTTTTTGACTCGTCGGCGGGCATCAACCTGTCGCCCCAGGAGCGCAAATGCGCCCTGCTGTTCCAAAACTATCAGCTCTTTCCCAACATGACGGTGGCCGATAACGTATGCGCCGGTGTAAAGGATGCGGGCGACGCCGTGGCGCGCAAAAGGCTGGCCGAGCGCTATCTGGGCATTTTCGGTCTAGCCGATTTTGCCGACCGCTACCCCGCGCGACTCTCGGGCGGGCAGCAGCAACGCGTGGCGCTTGCCCGTATGGTGGCGGCGCATCCGGGCATTTTTATGTTCGACGAGCCCATGAGCGCGCTCGATTCCTATCTTAAGAGCGCCCTCGAACAGAACATGCTCGACCTGTTCGATGTATGCAACCGCACCGTGCTCTACGTGAGCCACGACATCGACGAAGCGTGCCGCCTGTGCCAGCGTATCTGCGTGATGCACGACGGGCATGTTGAGGAAATCGGCTCCATCGAGGACGTGGTCCGCCGTCCGCAGACGCTGGCGGCGCTGCGCCTAACTGGCTGCAAGAATACAAGCCGCGCGCGCAAGATTGGGCCCCAGGAGGTCGAGGCCCTCGACTGGGGCATGACCTTTAACGTGGGTCGCGAGGTTCCCGGTAATGTGGCGTACCTGGGCATTCGCGCAAGCTACTTCCATGTTGACAATCGCGCGGAGCGGGGTCGCAACAGCTATGATTTGCACGTGGCCCGAGTGAGCGATTCTCGCTTTGAGCGCCTGGTGCTGCTGGACGTGCCGCGTACTGATGCGCCCACGCGTCTGCAGTGGAAGGTCAACAAGGTGGGCGTGCCTGTCGACGAGCTGCCGCAAGCAGGCGAGACGCTGCGCATGCACTTCGATGCGAGTAAGATCCATTTGGTTTGTCGATAGCGCTGGGTAATGCTGTCGGGGATATAAGCCTCGGCAGCTTTGTCTTGCCGCTCGCCGAATGAGGGATGACAAATCCTTATCAGTCAAGATAATTATTTATTAAACGACTGCACACGACGCTGTCGTACGAATGTCAACGGTGTTCGCATGGTCGATGACCGTTGATATAGTTGACCTCAACTTGTAAAGGAGGGTGCGCACATGCCGCAGACGACATACATTCGCCGCGTTGCCGCGCGTGCCCTATACATGGCTCGGAGTCGCATATGAGCAGGTATGTTCACGGCTCCGGGAGAGACGACGCACAACTAAATAACTGTCCGCAAGGCAGGTTCCCCAAAATTCCGGGTTTAGGCGCGGCTGGGTTTTCGCCACCCACCGTGCAGCAATACCGTAGCTATTCATTTTTGGTTCGAGAGGGGAACCGTTATGGCTGAAGAATTTGATTTCCATCCGATGTGGGAGAGCCTCGGCATGAATCTTGCCGACCACGACATGCTGCTGGGTGCCGTGGGCCAGATGTACGGCGATATGTTTCTGACGCAGAACAATCGCCCCAAGTCCACGTCCTACCTGGATTTTGTCGCCACCAACATCCACAGTGGCCGCATTAAGGAGATGCTTGACAAGAAGGCGGCCGGCGAGGCCACCAAGATCGTCGGCTCGTTCTGCGTGTACGTGCCCGAGGAGATCGTGCTTGCCTGTGACGGCATTCCCGTTGGTCTGTGCTCGGGTGCCGATTGGGCAACCGATAAGGTCGAGGAGCACCTGCCGCGCAACACCTGTCCGCTTATCAAGAGCTTTGCCGGCTTTAAGCTGGGCGAGGTCTGCCCCTACATTGAGTCGAGTGACCTGGTGGTAGGCGAGAACACCTGCGACGGTAAGAAGAAAGCCTACGAGTTCTTTGCCACGCAAAAGAACATGTACGTCATGGATATTCCCAACGTGCACGACGAGTCGACGCTCGTGACCTGGAAGGCCGAGGTCAAGAAGCTCGCCGCCAAGATCGAGGACGAGTGCGGCGTCAAGATTACGCCCGAGGGCCTGAAGGCTGCCATCCACGCCGTCAATGAGAAGCGCCGCGCCCTGCAGCGCCTCGCTGCGACCCGCGCTGCCGACCCTGCGCCCATCAGCGGTCTCGACAGCCTGCTGACCGTTCAGGCCGCCTTTATGGACGACACACCGCGTCTGACCGGAGCCATCAACGATATGGCGGCTGAGTGCGAGCAGCGTGTCGAGGCCGGCGAGGGCGTGGCACCCAAGGGGACCAAGCGCATCCTGTACACCGGTACGCCCATGGCCGTGCCCAACTGGAAGCTGTTCAACCTTATCGAGAAGGCCGGCGGCGTTGTGGTAGGCGAGGAGTCCTGCACGGGCTCGCGCTACTACAAGGACCTGGTCGACGAGTCCGGCGAGACGGTCGACGAGATGCTCGACGCCATCGCCGAGCGCTACTTTAAGATCAACTGCGCCGTCTTTACGCCCAACAATCAGCGTATGAAGGACATTGTCCAGATGGCCAAGGACCTGCATGCCGACGGTATCGTCGACGTGGCCTTGCAGTTCTGCACGCTCTACGAGCTGGAGTCGTTTGCCGTGGAGAAGGCCGCCGAGGAGGCCGGCATTCCGTTTATGCACATCACGACCGACTACGCCGGCGAGGATGCAGGCCAACTGCAAACCAGGATTGAGGCTTTCTTGGAAACCATTTAGGGCTATCCGGTCCAGCGGCTTCCCCAGGCACCCGATCTTGCCGTTCAAACCATCGCTTGCATACCAAAGTACGCGGCGCTCCTCTTTCACGGCAACCTCGGGCACCTGGGAAAGCCGTTTCCTTGGTTGGTTAAAAGGTTTGTTAAGGAGTTATATGTCGGAAAATATTGAGCAGCCGTTGCCGTCCACGTTTGAGGAGTTCAACGAGCAACGCAAGGCGGCGTTTATTCGCGTCAAGGATTATAAGCAGGCGGGTAATCGCCTGGTCGGTTTTCTGTGCAGCTACACGCCGCTCGAGATTATCGATGCCGCGGGGGCTGCGAGCGTGGCGCTGTGCGGCACGTCCGACGAGGTGATTCCCGAGGCCGAGAAGGTGCTGCCGGCAAACCTGTGCCCGCTCATCAAGTCTACGTATGGTTTTGCCTATTCGCAAAAGTGCCCGTTTACGTACTTTAGCGACATGATCATCGGCGAGACCACCTGCGACGGCAAGAAGAAGATGTACGAGCTACTCAACGAGCTCAAGCGCACGCACATTCTGCATCTTCCGCAGGGTCGCGATCGCGCCTACGAGCGTGAAGGCTGGTACGAGGAGTGCCGCCTGCTCAAGGAGGAGCTCGAGGGCTTCTACGGCATCACGATTACCGACGATGACCTGCGTGCTGCCGTCCGTCGTCGCAACCGCTTGCGTGCGGCTCAGCTCAAGATGTTTGCGCTGCAGGCCAACCAGCCGGCGGCCATGAGCGGCATCGACCTGATGAGCACTATGTTTGCCGGTACGTTCAGCTTTGATATCGAGGCCTATACGCAGCAGCTGGAGCAAAAGGTCGCCAAGCTGCGCGAGGCCTACGACGCGGGCGAGCGCCCGGTTGCGGCGGACGCCAAGCGCATTCTGATCACCGGTTGCCCGGTGGGCGGTGTGATTAACAAGATCGGCCGCACCATCGAGTCCAACGGCGGCGTGGTCGTGTGCATGGACGACTGCTCGGGTGAGCGCACGGCGGCTATGATGATCGACCCGGACGCGCCCGACATTCTGCGCGCCATCGCCGACCGCTACCTGGATATCAACTGCTCGGTCATGACGCCTAACGAAGGCCGCATGGGAAACACGCTGGCTATGTGCGAGAAGTACCATGTCGATGGCGTGGTAGAGAGCGTGCTGCAGGCCTGCCACACCTTCAACGTTGAGAGCGCGCGCATGCAGGAGGCTGTCGAGGGTGCGAGCATTCCGTACATGAAGATTGAGACCGATTACAGCAATGGCGACATGGGTCAGATCGAGACCCGCATCGCCGCCTTCATCGAAACCCTCTAGCTTCCTCAGGCGCCGGATCTTGCTCCTCAAACCGTCGCTTGCGTACCCAAAGTACGCTGCGCTCCTCTTTCGGGGCAATCTCCGGCACCTGAGAAACCTAGAGCTAAGGCGCCTGAACGCGCCGCTACCTTTGATGTTTAGATTGGAAGAGAGCCATGATAGGGATCGGGATCGATATCGGGTCTACGGCGGCTAAGGCTGCTGTGGTCGACGGGGAGGGTTCGGTGGCGTGGACGTGCGTGCAGCCAACCGGGTTCTCCTCGGTCGATGCTTCCGAGCGGCTGCGCGAGGCACTGGCAGCGGCCGGCTATGACGTGACGGCCGAAGATGCTCGCGTGGTCGCGACTGGCTACGGCCGTGTTGCCGTGCCCTATGCGCACAAGGTCGTGACCGAGATCACCTGCCACGGCACCGGTGCCGTGCGCCTGTTTGGCGATCACGGCACGGTGATTGACGTGGGCGGCCAGGACACCAAGGTCATTCAGCTTAAAAGTGGCCGCGTGGCCAAGTTCGCCATGAACGACAAGTGCGCTGCCGGTACGGGGCGCTTTTTGGAGATCATGGCCGACCGTCTGGGTATTTCCCAACAGCAGATGGCCGACCTTGCGCGTTCCGGTGAGCCCACCAAGATCAGCAGCATGTGCACGGTGTTTGCCGAAAGCGAGGTCATCAGCCTGATCGGTCGCGGTGAGCCGCGCGAGAACATTGCACGTGGCGTGATCGACAGCGTGGTCTCGCGCGTGGCGACCATGGCCGGGCAGGCCGCGGGCGCCCCGTACTACCTGACCGGTGGCCTGTGCGAGAACGCCTTCGTGGTGGAGCGGTTGGGCGAGCTGCTGGGGTCGCCGGTGACCACCTCGCCCCAGGCTCGCTTTGCCGGAGCGATTGGCGCGGCGATTCGCGCACAGGCGCTCAATTAATGCATCCGCCGCAGGCTCGCATTCATGCGTATACTGGGAGAAAATGATTGACCGATGAGAGGAGGTATCGATGGCTGACGATCAGATTAGGCTCACGTCCATGACGGCCGCGAGCGGTTGAGCCGCTAAGTTGGCTCCTGGAGCCCTCGCCCAGGTCCTGGGCGATTTACCCAATGTGCATAACGACAACTTGCTCGTGGGGTTCGATACCTCCGACGATGCGAGCGTCTTCCGCGTAGGGGAGAACCTGGGGCTCGTGCAGTCCATTGACTTCTTCCCACCGATGGTTGACGACCCGTTCCTCTTTGGCCAGATCGCCGCGGCCAACTCGCTGTCGGACATCTACGCCATGGGCGGGCGGCCGAGCCATGCCATGAACCTGCTGTGCATTCCGAGCTGCCTGGGCGTTGAGGTTGCCGGCCAGATTCTGGCGGGCGGCGCCGACAAGTGCGTCGAGGCGGATTGCTCCATCGCGGGCGGCCACACCATCAACGACGACGAGCCCAAGTACGGTCTGTCCGTGAGCGGCTTTGTGCCACTCGACCGTATGCTCGCCAACAGCGGCGCGCACGTGGGCGATGTTCTGCTGCTGACCAAGGCGATCGGCTCGGGCATCATCACCACGGCCATTAAGGGCGAGCTCATCGAGCAGGACGAGGCCGCAGCCATGTTTGACTCGATGCGCACCCTCAACGAGGCTCCGATTCGTCTGGCCGAGGGACTCGAGCTTCACGGCTGCACCGACATTACGGGCTTTGGCCTGATCGGGCATGCGTGCGAGATGGCCGAGGGCTCGGGCGTGCAGATTGAACTTGCGTCGGGGGCGGTGCCGCTCTTTGACCAGGTGCTCGATATGGCGCGTCTGGGCATTATCCCCGCGGGCTCCTACCGCAACCAAGACTTCTTTGGCCCGCGTGTGGCTGCCGACGAAGACTTGGAGCTGGGAATGTTGGATGCACTGTACGATCCGCAGACTTCGGGCGGTTTGCTTATTGCGGCGCCCGCGGCGGATGTGGATGAGCTTGCGCGTCGTCTGCATGCTGAGGGACGCGTTGCCGCTACGATCGGCCGCGTGTGCGAGCCGGTGCCGGGCGGTCCTGCCGTTCGCGTTGTGCATTAAGGAAAACCGTTTATGCGACCGCCTACTGTTCTGGGCGGTCCCTTTTGAAAGGAAAAACTATGTCTACCAAAATTGAAGTCAATGCCATGGGCGATGCCTGCCCGCTGCCCGTCGTCAAGACGCTCAAAGCCCTGAAGCAGCTCGATGGCGAGGGCACAGTCGTGACCTCGGTCGATAACGAGACCGCCGTCAAGAACATCTCCAAGATGGCGCAGGAGAAGGGCTGCACGGCCTTGGTCGAGAAGGTTTCTGACGCCGAGTGGCACGTGACCGTGGCGACCTCTGGCGCCGTTGCCGTGGCCGATCCCGAGCAGGATGGCGCTGCCTTCTGTGATGCCAGCGCCGGCAAGGGCAAGCTCGTCATTTCCGTCTACACCGACTGCATGGGCCGTGGCGACGACGAGCTGGGCCACAAGCTCATGAAGGCGTTTATCTTTGCCGTGACGCAGCAGGAGGAACTGCCCGCGACCATGCTGTTCTACAACGGCGGTGCCAAGCTCACCGTCGAGGGTTCGCCGGTGCTCGACGACCTGAAGGGCCTGGCGGAGCAGGGTGTCGAGATTCTCACCTGCGGCACCTGCCTCGACCACTATGGCATTAAAGACCAGCTTGCGGTGGGCGAGGTCACCAACATGTACGTGATCGTGGAGAAGATGGAGCAGGCCGTGCGCGTCGTGCGCCCGTAGCGTATTGGTTGGAGTTGCCATGAGGGAGAAGCGCCCGGCGCTTGTCATCACGTTTCCTACCACGGCGGCCGCCATGGGTTGTGAATCCCTGTGCATCGAGCGCGGTCTTCCCGGGCGGACGATTCCCGTGCCCGGGGAGGTCGCTGCCGGCTGCGGTTTGGCGTGGAAGGCGTTGCCTGCCGATGAGGAACTGCTGCGCGGCGAACTCGCCGCGGCGGGCGTTCCCACCGAGGGCTTTACGGTGATCGACATGTGGGAGGTCGTGCGATGATCTACCTGGATAACGCGGCGACGACCATGCACAAGCCGCAGGCGGTCATCGATGCCGTGACGCAAGCGATGTGCTCGCTCGGCAATGCCGGGCGCGGCGCCACGTCGGGTGCCCTCGACGCCGCTCGTACCATTCACGGTTGCCGTGCCAAGCTCGCGCGCCTTTTGGGTTGCCCGAGGGCGGACCATGTGTGCTTTACGCCCAACTCTACGGCGGCGCTCAACACCGCCATCTGTGGCGTGGTGCGCCCCGGCGACCGCGTGGTCACCACGGTGCTCGAGCATAACTCCGTGCTGCGTCCGCTCAACCGCCTGGCAGCGGAGCGGGGTGTGACCGTTGAGCATGCGAGCTGTGACGCAAACGGTGTGCTCGACTACGACGAGCTCGAGCGGCTAGTCACGCCCGGTACGAGTGCCGTGGTTGTGACGCACGCCTCCAACGTGACCGGCAACGCTGTCGACATTGTGCGTGTGGCGGCCATCGCCCATGCGGCCGGTGCGCTGGTGATCGTCGATGCCTCGCAGTCTGCCGGTACGGCGCGTGTCGATATGCAGGCCATGGGCCTCGACATAGTGTGCTTTACCGGCCACAAGGGGCTCATGGGTCCGCAGGGGACCGGCGGCCTGGCCGTGGCGGAGGGCATTGACGTGGCTCCGTGGGCCATGGGCGGCACGGGCGTGCACAGCTTCGATGCGCTGCAGCCGCTTGAGTGGCCCACGCGCCTTGAGGCGGGCACGCTCAACGGCCACGGCATCGCGGGCCTTTCTGCCGGCCTCGACTTTATCGAGGCCCAGGGTGGGGTCGAGGCGATTGCTGCCCACGAGCGTGCGCTCGCTGATCGCTTCCTTGCCGGTGTGCGCAAGATTCCGGGGATTAAGCTCTACGGTGCCTTTGACCAGCAGGCGCGCTCTGCGATTGTGTCGCTCAACGTAGCCGATATCGACTCTGCCGAGATTTCGGACGCGCTCATGCAAGGGTGGGGGATTGCGACGCGCCCCGGTGCCCATTGCGCTCCGCTCATGCACCGCGCGCTGGGGACCGAGCGCCAGGGCGTCGTCCGCTTCTCGTTTGGGTATTTCAACACGGACGAGGAAGTCGACACCGCGATTGACGCTTTGCGCGATTTAGCCTGCTAGAGCGTATATACTTGCGGGACGGGTCTTTTGCCCGTCCCGTTTTTGTTTCGACCCGAAAGGTGTGTCTATGGCCTCATCCGCCTCGCGTGGTCTGCGCTCCGACCATGTCGTTACCGTCGGCATCGCTCTATTCTCGATGCTCTTTGGCGCAGGCAACTTGATCATTCCACCGCTGTTGGCGCTCCAAGCTGGAACTGCCACGCCGCTTGCCATGATTGGCTTCCTTATCGCCGCCATCGGCCTGCCTGTGATGGGATTTATCGCCGTGGCGCTTGCCGGAACGGCGCGTGAGCTGGCCAGCCGCGTGCACCCCAAGTTCGGCGAGTTCTTCGTCGCGGCGGTGTACCTGGCGATCGGTCCGTGCCTGGCCATTCCGCGTACGAGCTCCACAGCCTTCGAGATGCTGGTGCCGCTGCTGCCCGAGGGCATCTCGCTTGGCACCGCGCGCCTGGTCTTCGCCGTCGCCTTCTTCGTCGTTGCGTTTGCGCTCACGCTGCGCCCCGGCGTCATCACGCGCGTGCTCGGTCGCATTACGGGCCCTGCGCTCATCGCGCTTATCGTCCTCGTTGTCGGCGCTGCCGTGATCTCGCCGCTGGGACCGGCTGCCGCGCCGCAGGCTCCCTATGACGCCGGTGCTGCGGTCCAGGGCTTTCTGACCGGCTACCAGACCATGGACCTGCTCGCGTCGCTCGCCTTCGGCATCATCATCGCCGAGACAATCCACGAGTTGGGCGTGACCGATGACAGGCGTGTCGCCTTCGAGATCTCCCGTTCCGGCGTGATCGCCGGCGTGCTCATGGCCATCATCTACTGCGGCCTGGCGCTTGCCGGGATGCAGCTCGGCACCGTTATGCCCGACGCCACCAATGGCGCCGCCATTCTCGCCCGTTCGGCTTCCATGCACTTTGGGCTGGCCGGCACGGTCGTGGTCTTCGCGATCTTCTTCCTCGCCTGCATGAATGTGTGCATTGGCCTCATTAGCTGCTGCTCGCGTTACTTTTGCGAGACGTACGTGGTCGAAGGGGGAGCGGAGGCTTCAGAGGAGGCCATGCGCCGCCCGTTTGCGATTCTCGCCTTTGTGTTCGCGGCGTTTTCGTGTGTGCTTTCCAACGTGGGCCTCGACGTGATCCTTATGTTCTCGGTGCCCATGCTCAACGCCTTGTATCCCGTCGCCATCGTACTGGTGCTTATGGGCCTGGTTCACGGCTTTTGCGACGCGCATCCGCAGGTGTGGGTGTGGGTCGGCGGTGTTGTCGCCGTGCAGAGCGTGATTACCTCGGTCCGCGATGCGTTCTTTGCGGGTACGTGGCTGCCGTTCGATGCCTTGCCGCTTACGGATATCGGTGCCGCCTGGGCGCCGGTTGCCGTGGTGGCGTTTGTGATCGGCCTGATCCATAGCCGGTTTGTCGCACATTCGAGGAGCTAGGGTTTCTGCGCTTGCACAGGCGGGGAGTCTCCCCTATAATTTCCTTCGCTTTGGGACACGCAAGGTTTAGACCTTAGCTGCTCAACACCTTCGGGACGTGGCGCAGTTTGGTAGCGCGCCTGCTTTGGGAGCAGGATGTCGCAGGTTCAAATCCTGTC
>USAY01000060.1 GCA_900552755.1 uncultured Collinsella sp. | reverse complement strand
ATGCAGATGGCCAAGATTTCTGCGGCGGTTAGGCGCCACAGCGAGGCGGGCGGCCTGTATATCACGGTGCTCACCGACCCCACGACCGGAGGCGTAACCGCGAGCTTTGCCATGGAGGGCGATATTATCCTGGCCGAGCCCGATGCCCTGACGGCATTTGCCGGCCCGCGCGTGATCGAGCAGAACATGCACAAGCGCCTGCCCAAGGGATTCCAGCGCTCCGAGTTTTTGCTGGAGCACGGCTTTTGCGATGCCGTTGTTCCGCGTGGCGAGATTGCGCTCACGGTAGGCGAGCTGCTGGCGCTGCACGAAGGGCACGCGCCCGGCCTGGGGGCACCGCATGAGATCGTGCATACGGGTCGCCGCGGCAAAAAGCTGGGACACTTGTTCAAGCGCTCGGCCGCACCAAAAACCGCGCTCGAGATTGTCAAGCAGACCCGCTCGGCAGATCGCGCCACGGCAGGCGAGATGATCTCGCTGGGCCTGGATGGATTTGTGGAGCTGCACGGCGACCGCTACTTTGGCGACGACGCTGCTGTGGTGGCTGGCATTGGCTGGAAAGACGGACGCCCCGTAACGGTCATCGCCATCGAGCGCGGCACCACGACCAAAGAGCGCATGCGTCGCAACTTTGGTATGGCACATCCCGAGGGCTACCGCAAAGCGCGTCGCCTGATGCGCCAGGCCGAAAAGTTTGGTCGACCGGTTCTGTGCCTGGTCGATACTTCGGGCGCGTTTTGCGGCATCGGTGCCGAGGAACGCGGTCAGGGCGAGGCCATCGCCCAGAATCTCATGGAGATGAGCGGCCTTAAGACGCCGATTGTCTCGGTGGTGACAGGCGAGGGCGGCTCTGGTGGCGCGCTGGCGCTGTCCGTGGCCGACCGCATCCTGATGCTCTCGAGCTCGGCCTATTCGGTCGTGAGCCCCGAGGCCTGTGCGTCGATCCTGTGGAAGGATACCGAGCGTGCGGATGAGGCCGCCGAGGCGCTTAAGCTCACGGCCCCCGATCTGCTGGCGCTCGGCATCATCGACGGCATTGTTGACGATAAGGGCCTGTCGCATGAGGAGATCGCCGGTGCCGTCATGTCCTCGGCATTTGATGCCTTCGATACGCTTGGGCAGCTCGACGACGCGACCCTCACAAACCTCCGCTACGAAAAGTACCGCGCAATCGGTCGATACCGCACGATGTGACAAAGGGACAGCCCGCATGTCATATTGGGAAAGGCGTTCCATGCTACAAGTTTCTAACACCTCGTTTACAACGTCGGTTTCATCAAACGCCATGGCCGTGGTGGACTATCTGTCCAAAAGCATGATGTCGGCGCTGCCGTTTATTGTCTGCGCGGCGTTGTTCCGCACCGTCGCTGTCATTATGGGCGAAGGCATGCTGGGCCTGTGGTCTGCCGATTCCGATATCTATCGCCTGTTCTACAGTTGGCTCTATAACGCCGGCTACTACTTTTTGCCCATTTATCTTGGTTGGGCGGCCGCCCGCCAGCTCGGTTGCTCGGAGCAGCTGGGCATGATGCTGGGCGGCGTATTGATTGCACCCGATTTACTCAAGCTTGTCGATGCCGCATCGACGACGGGGGCATCGATGACTTCCGTGTATGGTCTGCTTCCTGCACCGGTCAACGATTACACGACGACTGTTATTCCGGTTCTCATCTCGGTGCCCGTGCTATGGCGAGTGGAGTGTTTCTTTAAGCGCGTTATCCCTAAGGCCGTGGCGTTTTCGTTTGTTCCGTTTGCGACCTTGCTTGTCATGGTTCCGGTTTCGCTGTGCATTACGGCGCCGGCGGGCAGCTATCTGGGCATGCTGTTGGGCCAGCTTATGTTTATGCTTGGCAATTCCGGTGGCATTGTGTCGCTGCTCACGCTCATGGGGCTTGCCGCAGGCTGGGAGTTCCTAAAGATCGCGGGCGTCAGCAACGTCGTCCTATCGCTCGCCTATGCGCAGTTTATGAGTGTGGGAACGGATTCGTGCATCCTGATCGCCGCGACGATGGCAACGTTCGCCGTTTGGGGCATGCCCTTTGGCGCGTCGCTTCGCGTTGCGGATAAGGACGAGAAGGCGCTCATGCTGGGCTATTCGATCTCGGGCGTGCTTGGTGGCGTAAGCGAGCCGGCGCTGTACGGTTGCGGCTTTAAATATGGCAGGTGCCTGACGTGCATGGCCATTGGCGGCGCCGTCGGAGGCCTTGTTGCGGCCGTGGGCCACGTTACGGCCTATACCATCGGCATGACGAATGTCCTCATGGTCATTGGCTTTGCCACGGGCGGCATCTCGAACCTGCTGTGGTGCTGCGCTGCCGGTGGTGTAGCATTCGCGATGTCTGCGGCGCTGAGCTACTGCTTTGGTGTGGTGCCGACGAAGGGGCAGACGACGGGGGACGGAGCCGATTCACCCGAAACCTCGAAGAGCGTGGCCGAAGTAAGCGCGTAAACCTGTGCGACACAAGGACGATTCCTTTGCCATGCTCCAAGGCCGTGGCCCGTGTGGGTCGCGGCCTTTTTTGTATCTGGGGGACAAAGTGGCTACACTACAATCCGTTTGAGCAATAGATATATAGGTAGTACCGTGGGGGCGGATGTAGATGGTCGAGTGGATTGTTAAGCGTGCGCAGGGCGACCGTGCGCGCGTGGGCACGTTGACGGGCGTGGTGTGTATTCTCGCCAATGTGGCACTATGCGCTGCGAAGGGCGTAATTGGCGTGCTGTCGGGATCGGTTTCGATTGTGGCGGATGCCATGAACAACCTGTCCGATGCCAGCTCGAACATCGTGAGCGTGCTGGGCTTTAAGCTGGCGAGCAAGCCGGCCGACCCCGAGCATCCTTACGGCCACGGTCGCTACGAGTATCTCTCGGGTCTGGTCGTGGCGGCGCTCGTGCTGCTGATTGGCGTTGAGCTGGTGAAGTCCTCGGTTGAGCGCATCATCCACCCCGAACCTGTCGAGTTCTCGCTTGCCCTGGTGGCAGTTCTAGTGCTTTCGATGGTCGTAAAGCTGTGGATGGCGGCCCTCAACCAAAAGCTCGGTGACCGCATTGAGTCCGAGACGCTGCATGCGACCGCGCAGGATTCCAAGAACGATGTCCTAGCCACGGGCGCCGTGCTGGCGTGCGCGATTGTTTCGCAGGTGACGCACATCAATCTTGACGCATGGGTCGGCCTTGCCGTTGGCGCCTATATTGGCTGGAGCGGTTTTGAACTCATCCAGGATACGGTGAGCCCGCTTTTGGGTCAGTCGCCCGATCCTAAGCTGGTCAAGCACATTCGAGACAAGATCATGAGCTATCCCGGCGTTTTGGGCGTTCACGATCTGATGGTTCACGATTACGGCCCGGGCAGGAAGTTCGCAAGCGCTCACGCCGAGATGGCAGCCGAGGCCAGCCCGTTGGAAAGTCACGACACGCTCGATAACATCGAGCAGTCGTTTAGGGACGAAGACGGCATGATCGTTACGCTTCACTACGATCCCATCGTGACCGATGACCCCAAGCTGGCGAGCATGCGCTTGCGCATTCACGCCATGGCCCAGGAGATCGATAGCCGCCTCTCGATTCATGACCTGCGTTGCGTGCCGGGTCCTACGCACACCAACGTGATCTTTGACTGCGTGCGTCCCTCGGATCTGCAGATGAGTGCCGAAGACGTAAAGCACGCGCTGACACAACGGGTCGAATCGGAATATCCCAAGTCGATTGCCAAGATTACGATCGACGAAGACTACGTAGGCCATACCCACGAGTAAGGCCACGCCGATAAAGCAACTGATGCAGAAGGGGAGAGCATGAAGAAACTGTATCTACTCCGCCACGGTCAGACGGAGTTCAACGTCAAAAAGCTGGTCCAGGGTCGCTGCGATTCACCGCTCACCGACTTAGGCCGTCAGCAAGCCGGGATGGCAGCCGCATGGCTCAAAGCCCACGGCGTCGTCCCCGATAAAGTGGTCTCCTCCCCTTTGGGCCGAGCCATGGCCACGGCAAGCCTCGTCGCAACCGAGCTTCTCGGCGCAGACGCTGACGTTGAGCCCTGCGAAGGCATTATCGAGCGCTGCTACGGCACCTTCGAAGAGGGCCCGCACGACGCGCTACCCACCGACGTCTGGGATCCAGGCGAGGACTTAATCCCATTCGGAGGAGAAGGAAGCCAGGCGCTGCAAGAGCGCATGGTAGACACCCTCACCAATATCATGGACGCCGATGGTATCGAAACCCTTCTAGCAGTAAGCCACGGCAGCGCCAGCCGCCAATTCATCAAGGCTGCCGTCCCAGAGGACTTTGAGCTCCCAACAAAACTCCCCAACTGCGCCATCATGATCTTCGATTTCGATGAGGAAAAGTCGGGAGAAGAGGGCGATACGCCTCAATCCAAGTTTACCTTGCGGCAAATCATCGATCCCCAGCAAAGTCATTAGCCTGAGCGAGCAGAGTTAAGCAGACATCAGCGTGTCGTCTCCCGAGCACGGCGAGGGCCGGAGAAATATATTAAGGTCATCGCGAGTTCCGCACGCAAAGGAGAGCACTTAATGTGCTCTCCGTCTTGCGCAGGACTGTAGAGCAGGGACCTTAATATATTTCTCCGGCCCTCGCCGTGCTCGGGAGACGTGCCACGCACTTTACCTGCGTAAACAATGTGAGTGAAATATGAATCTCGATGGATACGCCCGCAGCCGTGTATACTAAACAGCTGTGTGAAACCAGGGGAGTATTCTGGCTGGACAAAATGCCTGCTTAATAGGGTTGTCAGGTAGTCCGGACGCAATACAAGGCTGGGGAGCACGTCGTGTAAGTAGTGGTCCTCTAGGGGCGTACGCTCGGTGGTGTACGCATTGTCCCAAGACCACGCGAGAGTTGGGATCATATCTTGATCAGCATGATTCTCGGCCGCAAGATTGGCATGACCCAGGTTTGGGACGAGGACGACAACGTCGTTCCCGTCACGGTCATCCAGGCTGGCCCCTGCGCTGTCTCGCAGGTTAAAACTCAGGCAACCGACGGCTATGACGCCGTCCAGATCGGTTTCGGCGACATCAAGGCCAAGAACGTGAACAAGCCCATGGCTGGTCACTTCGCCAAGGCTGGCGTCGAGCCTGTCCGTTTCCTTCGTGAGGTCCGCGTCGAGAACGGCGAGGAGCACAAGGTCGGCGAGGTCGTCACCGTCGCTGATTTCGCTGATGTCGAGAAGGTCGACGTCATCGGTACCTCCAAGGGTAAGGGCTTCCAGGGTCGCATCAAGCGCTGGGGTCAGCGCCGCGGTCCTATGACGCATGGTTCTCACTTCCAGCGTCACCCCGGTTCTATCGGTCAGTGCGCCTATCCTGCGCGCGTCCTCAAGGGCGTCAAGATGGCCGGTCACATGGGTAACGAGCGCGTTACCGTCAAGAACCTTTCCGTTGTCCGCATCGATGCCGAGCAGAACCTCATCTTGGTCAAGGGCGCTGTCCCGGGTGCCAAGAATGGTCTCGTCGCCATCCGTATGGCCTAAGGGCCCAGCCCATTTAGCCCAGCGTCATACCAAGGAGAACACTTAAATGGCAAAGTTTGAAGTTAAGAACAGCGAGGGCAAGAAGGTCGCCGAGGCCGAGCTCGCCGCTGAGGTGTACGGCATCGAGCCGAACATCCACGTTATGCACCACATCGTCAAGTGCCAGATGGCCTCTTGGCGTCAGGGCACCCAGTCCGCTAAGGGCCGCTCTGAGGTTTCCGGTGGCGGCAAGAAGCCTTGGCGTCAGAAGGGCACCGGCCGTGCCCGCCAGGGTTCCATCCGTGCTGCCCAGTGGCGTCACGGTGGCGTTGTCTTCGCCCCCAAGCCCCGTTCCTACGCCAAGCGTATGAACAACAAGGAGGTCAAGCTGGCTATGCGCTCCGCGCTGTCCGCCAAGCTGGCCGATGGCGAGCTCGTGCTCGTCGACGACTACGGCTTCGAGAAGCCTTCCACCAAGGCTGCCGTCGCCATGCTCAAGGCTCTCGGCCTTGAGGGCAAGCGTCTGACCATCATCGTTCGCGATGAGGACGTCAACGCCTACCTGTCGTTCCGCAACATTCCCAAGACGTTCATCATCACCGCTGACGAGGCCAACACCTACGATCTCGTCAACAACAACGCTGTGCTGATGCCCGCCGACATCGCCGCTCACTTCGGGGAGGTGCTTGCATAAATGACCGCCCACGAGATCATCATCCGTCCGATCGTGTCCGAGCGTTCCTTCTCCGGCATGGAGCTGAACAAGTACACGTTCGAGGTCGCCAAGGATGCTAACAAGTATCAGATCAAGGACGCTGTCGAGGAGATCTTCGGCGTCAAGGTCGTTCGCGTGAACACCCTGACGGTCAAGCCCAAGACCAAGCGCGTGCGCTATGTCGCCGGCAAGACCCGTTCTTGGAAGAAGGCCATCGTCACGCTGGCCGAGGGCGACACCATCGAGGTCTTTGGCAACCAGGCCTAAGACTCGCTGCTGTTGAGTGAGCTCATGCCTCCCAAATAGGGGAGGCGGGAGCTCAAGGTTTTGGGCGTATAAAATGGACACGCCCGGAACCGTGTATACGTCCGGTGTCATCGCACCCGAGGCAGAACCTCGAATCCCTGTCTGCGATGGCTAACGGATTCCTATTGAAAGGGATTGTAATGGCTGTAAAGCACCTTAAGCCGACCTCCGCTGGTAGGCGTTGGCAGACGATCTCCGACTTCTCCGAGATCACCTGCACCAAGCCCGAGAAGTCTCTTCTCGAGCCCCTGCCCAAGAAGGCCGGTCGTAACAACAACGGCCGCATCACCACCCGCCACCAGGGCGGCGGCGTGAAGCGTCGTTATCGCGTGATCGACTTCAAGCGCAACAAGGACGGCGTGCCCGCCAAGGTTGCCACGATCGAGTACGATCCGAACCGTTCCGCTCGCATCGCTCTGCTGCACTACGCTGACGGTGAGAAGCGCTACATCCTGGCCCCCAAGGGTCTCGAGGTCGGTCAGACCATCATGTCCGGTTCTGACGCCGACATCAAGCCGGGCAACGCTCTGCCCCTCGCCGACATCCCCGTCGGTACGCTCATCCACGCCGTCGAGTTCCAGCCGGGCAAGGGCGCCGCTATCGCCCGTTCCGCCGGTAACTCCTGCCAGCTGATGGGCAAGGAGGGCAAGTACGCTATCGTCCGTATGCCTTCCTCCGAGATGCGCCGCATCCTCGTTACCTGCCGCGCCACCGTCGGTGAGGTCGGCAACGCCGATCACTCCAACATCGTCATCGGCAAGGCCGGCCGTAAGCGTCACATGAACGTGCGCCCGACCGTCCGCGGTACCGTCATGAACCCTGTCGACCACCCGCACGGCGGTGGCGAGGGCAAGAACCACACCTCTGGTCGTCCCTCCGTTACCCCCTGGGGTAAGCCGACGAAGGGCCTTCGTACGCGCAAGAAGAAGAAGGTCTCGAACCAGCACATCATTCGTCGCCGTAAGAAGTAATTTCGGATACCGAGTTTTAGGAGAAAGCACTTATGAGCAGAAGTCTCAAAAAGGGCCCGTTCGTGGAGACTCGCCTTCTCTCGCGTATCACCGCGATGAACGAGGCTGGCAAGAAGGACGTCGTGAAGACCTGGTCCCGCGCGTCCACCATCTTCCCCGAGATGGTTGGTCACACCATCGCCGTCCACGACGGCCGCAAGCATGTGCCCGTGTATGTTACCGAGTCCATGGTTGGTCACAAGCTCGGCGAGTTCGCGCCGACTCGTACGTTCCGTGGCCACAAGGCCAAATAGGGGGTTAACCGTAAATGGCAACTAAGTCTATTGAAACTGAGGCCACCGAGGTTCGCGCCGTCGCTAAGTACGTGCGTGTTTCCCCCAGCAAGGCCCGCCTGGTGGTCGATCTGATCCGCCGCAAGCCTGTCGCTCAGGCCTTCGACATCCTCCACTTCTGCGACCGCGCCGTCGCCGTGGATGTCGAGAAGGTTCTCCGTTCCGCCGTTGCGAACGCCGAGAACAACAACGGTCTGCGTGCCGACAACCTGGTTGTCGCCGCTGCCTATGTTGACGAGGGTCCGACGCTTAAGCGCATCCGTCCCCGCGCCAAGGGTTCCGCTTCTCGCATTCTGAAGCGTACTTCCCACATCACCGTCGTCGTTGCTCCTCGAAAGGAGGCGTAAAGCTGTATGGGTCAGAAAGTCTACCCCACCGGCTTCCGTCTTGGCATCACCGAGAACTGGCGCTCCCGCTGGTTCGCAGAGAAGGATTACGCTAAGACCCTCGGTAACGATCTCGAGATCCGCAAGTACCTCGAGAAGCGTCTTTCCCGCGCAGCTGTCTCCCGCGTCGAGATCGAGCGCGCTGGCGACAAGGTGAAGGTCATTATCCTCACCGCTCGCCCCGGCGTTGTCATCGGTAAGAAGGGTGCCGAGATCGATACCCTCCGCACCGAGCTCGAGAAGGTCGCTGGCGTCTCCAAGGGCCAGCTCTCCGTCGACGTTGTCGAGATCAAGCGCCCCGAGCTCGACGCCAACCTCGTTGCTCAGTCCATTGCTGAGCAGCTCGAGGGCCGCGTTGCCTTCCGTCGTGCTATGCGCAAGGCTGTCCAGTCCGCCCGCAAGGCCGGCGCCAAGGGCATCCGTATCCAGTGCTCCGGTCGTCTCGGCGGTGCCGAGATGGGCCGTCGTGAGTGGTACCGCGAGGGTCGCGTGCCTCTGCACACCCTTCGTGCCAAGATCGACTACGGCACGGCTGTCGCCAGCACCACCATGGGCGCTTGCGGCGTGAAGGTCTGGATCTACCTGGGCGAGAAGCTCCCGGGCCAGCCTGTTCCCAACCCTGCACTCGAGGGCTCTTCCCGTCCTCGTCGTCGTAACTCCGAGAGGAGGGGTCAGTAGTGCTTGCCCCTAAGCGTATTCTTCACCGCAAGGTGCAGCGTGGCTCCATGAAGGGCCAGGCCAAGGGTAATACCGAGCTGCATTTCGGCGAGTTTGGTATCCAGGCTCTCGAGGCCCATTGGATCACCAACCGTCAGATCGAGGCCGCTCGTATTGCCATGACCCGCTACATGAAGCGTGGCGGTCGTGTCTACATCACGATCTTCCCCGATAAGCCCATCACCAAGAAGCCTGCCGAGACTCGCATGGGTTCTGGTAAGGGTAACCCCGAGGAGTGGGTGGCCGTCGTCAAGCCCGGCCGCATCATGTTCGAGGTCAAGGGCGTGCCCGAGGAGGTCGCTCGCGAGGCTCTGCGTCTTGCACAGCACAAGCTTCCCATCAAGACCAAGATTGTTGCTGCTAAGAACGCTGAGCAGCGCATCGAGAAGGAGATGGCTGAGGAGGCCGCTCTCGAGGCCAAGTGGGCTGCTGAGGACGCCGCCGCCGCCAAGGAGGAGAACTAATGAAGCCCGCAGAGATTCGTGAGCTCTCGGACGCTCAGCTCGTTGAGAAGCTGAAGGAAATGCGCGCCGAGCTCTTTAACCTTCGTTTCCAGATGGCCACCAGCCAGCTGGACAACACCGCTCGCGTCAACACCGTGAAGAAGGACATCGCTCGCGTCCTCACGGAGCAGCGCGCCCGCGAGATCGCAGCGGAGAAGTCCGCTGTCGCCGAGTAGGACCTAAGGAGAGAACATGACTGATTCGCGTAACTCGCGTAAGGTCCGTACGGGTGTCGTTACCTCCGTCTCCGGTGCCAAGACCATTGTTGTCACCATCACCGAGCGCAAGCGTCACCCCAAGTACGGCAAGATGATGACCAGCTCCAAGAAGCTGCACGCTCACGACGAGGAGTGCACGGCTGGCGTGGGCGACACCGTCCGCGTTATGGAGACCCGTCCTATGTCCAAGATGAAGCGTTGGCGCCTCATCGAGGTCGTCGAGCGCGCTAAATAAGCAGTCGCTCTTACGACTTGTACGTTTCCGAAGATGTGCGTATGCCTGGCTTGCATACCACAGGCCGTATAAAGGCAGCGCACCTCTCTTCGGTTCTTAGTTCGGAGGAACATCTACCATGATTCAGATGCAAACCATGCTGAACGTCGCCGACAACTCCGGCGCTCGCAAGATTCGCTGCATCAAGGTGCTTGGCGGTTCCAAGCGTCGTTATGCAGGCATCGGCGATGTGTTCATCGGTGCTGTCCAGGAGGCTACCCCTGGCGCCAACGTCAAGAAGAAGGACGTTGTCCGTTGCGTCGTCGTTCGCACCGTTAAGGAGATCCGCCGCAAGGATGGCTCCTACATTCGCTTTGATGAGAACGCCTGCGTTGTCATCAACAACGATGGTTCGCCCGTCGGCACCCGTATCTTCGGGCCCGTCGCTCGCGAGCTTCGTGACAAGAAGTACATGAAGATCGTCTCGCTCGCTCCCGAGACCCTGTAGTTAGGGGAGATATATGTATATCAAGAAGGGCGATAAGGTCCAGGTTCTCTCTGGTAAGGATCGCGGCAAGCAGGGCGTTGTCCTGCGTGCTCTCCCTGCAGAGAACAAGGTCGTTGTCGAGGGCGTTTCGGTCGTCAAGAAGGCCGTCAAGCCCAACGCTGCCAACCAGCAGGGCGGCATCGTTTCGCAGGAGGCTCCCATCGATGCCTCCAACGTCAATCTCGTTTGCCCCGAGTGCGGTAAGGTTACCCGCGTCGGTCACGAGAAGGACGGCAAGAACAAGCTGCGCGTCTGCAAGAAGTGCGGCCACAAGTTCTAAGCTGCCCGCAACATCAAGTTGCTAGCAAAGGCCCGGATGCCCCACGGCACCCGGGCCTTTTTCTATCCCTACTCATTGGGGACAGACTTAAATGAGTGGCCGTTGAAATGCCGGCACCTGGGGGCGTTCATTTTCTGTCGGCAGCTGGGGACGAGCATTCATTGGGGACAGACTTAAATGACCAGTCGTTGGGGGGACAGTCTCTATGTGCCGGCAGTTTGGGACGATCCTTTGATGTCTGATGCCCCCAGAGGGGTGAAGTAATACAGCTGGGTCTGTCTTTTAGGGCTTTGGTGTTCCGCCCCTTTATGTTTCACAAGGATCGTCGCATGCGCATTTACGCGCATAGCCTTGCGCGACAATGCGCATAGCCGCGCAAACATCTGCCAACTATGGCTAAATAATGACCGATAAGCAAATAAATACGCAAATACGAGCAGATACGCGCGCAATTGTGCGACTATAGGTTTGTTAGAAATGAAGGACTTCCGATGACTCAGGAGGCACATCATGGCAGATTCCAAACAGGCTCCGCTCGACGCCGAGGCAGCCGCAAAGGCGGCGTTTGCCTCGGTCCAGAATCAGCCGTTCCCAAACGACATCTTTACGGCTCCCGAGCTTCGTTGGGCTGTAATTGGGTGTGGCGTTATCGCCAACCAGATGGCTCAGTCTCTCGCCCTTGCCGGCCGAAAGCTCGCGGGCGTTGCCAACCGCACGTTGTCCAAGGCTCAGGCTTTTGCAGA
>USAY01000059.1 GCA_900552755.1 uncultured Collinsella sp. | reverse complement strand
TTGCCGTGGTGCTGCTGCCCGTCTTGGTGGTTAACGACGTGGGCATGGGCGACCCATTCTTTTGCAAGTACATCTGTCCGCAGGGTGTGCTCGAGGGCGCCATTCCGCTGGCGGCTGCCAATGCTGGAATCCGATCTGCGCTGGGGCAGCTCTTTACCTGGAAACTTGTCGTTCTCATTGCCGTGGTAGTGCTGAGCGTTTTGTTCTATCGCCCCTTCTGCAAATGGATTTGTCCACTCGGCGCATTCTATGCGCTCATGAATAGGGTGTCCTTGTTGGGGATTCAGGTTGACGCGTGCAAATGCGTCTCGTGCGGCAAGTGTTCAAGGGTTTGTCAGATGGACGTTGATGTTGTCCGCGCGCCCAATCATGCCGAATGTATCCGGTGCGGAAAGTGCATCGGGGCCTGTCCCGTTGATGCCATCAGCTATCGCTATGGCCTGGATGTGTCGGCGGAAAAGCTCCCTCTGACCGCTGATAAAAAGTAAAACAAGCTTCGACAAAACGGAGGAATGACCATGAAGCTTTCTAAGATTGCGGCCCTGTTTATGGTGCCGGTGCTGGCCTTGTGTCTTGTGGCGTGTTCGGCGCCCGGTGGCAACGCGAGCGAATTTACGGGCTCCGATCCTAAGATCGCGGAGCTCATTGCGCAAGAGCCGGCCAACGCCGATGAGGCCGCCGAGCTGTATGCGAAGCTCATGCAAAAGGAGAACGATATCCTTTCGAGCGATAATGCGCTGTGGGAAAAGGTATTCAATGCAGCAAATAAAGAGTCGACAATGATTGAGGACGGCAGCAATTACGGCGATTTCTTGCTCAAGACCATCGACGGCGCCAAGGATGAGTTTACGGCGGATGAGCTTAAGACGCTCAAGGCCGGTGCGCAGCAGATCAAGGAAATCGAGGACAAGCTCGAGAGCTTGGAGAAGGAGTTCCCCGGCTGTGGAAGCACGCCGAGCGCAGGCGAGAGCGTCGACGCTTCGACCGCTGGCATGACGGCTGGTGCCAATGCTTCGAGCGAGGCGACGAAGTTCCCCAGCTTTACGGGCAAGGACCTGGACGGCAACGACGTGAGCAGCGACGAGCTGTTCTCTAAGAACAAGGTTACCGTCATGAACTTCTGGTTCACCACTTGCAAGCCGTGCGTGGGCGAGCTGGGCGATCTTGAGAAACTGAATCAGGAGCTTGCCAAGAAGGGCGGTCAGGTCGTGGGCGTCAATTCCTTTACGCTCGATGGCAACAAGGGCGAGATTGCAGATGCCAAGGACGTGCTGAGCAAGAAGGGCGTGACGTATAAGAACATCTGGTTCAAGTCGGATAGCGAGGCCGGTAAGTTTACGTCAAATTTGTTCTCGTTCCCGACAACGTATGTCATCGATCAGAATGGCAACATCGTAGGGGATCCAATCGTGGGAGCCATCAGCTCCGCCGAGCAGCGCGCGGCACTCGACAAGCTTATCGACCAGGCGATTGCGAATAGCGAGCAGTAAACAACGCGTAAAGCATAGCGAGGGTCGTGCACCGCTGTGCGAAGTAGTCCACTACCTTTCAAGATAAGCTCCACCATATAGAGGTCCCGCTTGGGACCTCTTCTTTTGGGCGCCGTCCCGTTCGTTTTTTGGCGTGGTTCGTTACATTCCTCACTGGCGCCGGCAAAAAATGGGGATAGAGTAGGACAAACGCGTCGAATACGAACGGCGGAGGAGAGCGGGCAGGGTGCCTGCGCAGGAGAGGTTGCCGTCCATGCTGGAGCTCAAAGGAATTTGCAAAAGGTACGTTACGCAGTCGTTTACGCAGGTGGCGCTCGACAACGTAAGCCTGTCTTTTCGCGATAGCGAGTTCGTGGCCATTCTGGGTCCCTCGGGTTCGGGCAAAACTACGATGCTCAACGTTATCGGCGGGCTTGATCATTTTGATTCCGGCGACCTGCTGATCGACGGCATCTCGACCAAGGACTTTCACGATCGCGATTGGGATGCCTATCGCAACAACCGCATCGGCTTTGTGTTCCAGAGCTATAACCTCATTCCGCATCAGACCATTTTGGAAAACGTGGAGCTGGCGCTTGCGCTTACGGGCGTGGGGCATGCCGAGCGCCGCCAGCGTGCGCGCGAGGCGTTGGAGAAAGTTGGCCTGGGCGAGCATGTTAACAAGCGCCCGAGCCAGCTATCGGGCGGACAGATGCAGCGCGTGGCCATCGCCCGCGCCCTGATCAACGATCCCGAGATCGTGCTGGCAGACGAGCCGACCGGCGCCCTGGACTCAACGACGTCCGTGCAGGTCATGGATTTGCTCAAGGAGGTTGCGCGCGACCGCCTGGTCATCATGGTTACGCACAATCCCGAGCTGGCGTACAAGTACGCTACGCGCATTGTTAACCTGGCAGACGGCAAGATCACCGACGATTCCGACCCCTTTGATGTTGCCAAAGCCGCGCGTCGCGAGGCGAAGCCTACGCGCAAAACCTCGATGAGCTTTGTGACGGCGCTGGGCCTTTCTGCCCGAAACCTCATGACTAAGAAGGGCCGTACGGCTATGACGGCCTTTGCGGGCTCGATTGGCATTATCGGCATCGCGGCGATTTTGGCGCTCTCCAACGGCGTGAACAACTACATCAAAAAGGTCGAGGAGGATACGCTCTCGAGCTATCCGCTTACCATCTCCAAGCAGGATTATGACCTGTCGTCCATGATGGGCGGACAGGGGGCCGCGGATGACGATGCGTCCAAAAACGAGGGTTCGTCAGACGGTGGCGCCGACGGCAAGGCTCAGGGAACCGATAAGATTCCCGTGGTCACGGCCGTAAAGGATATGTTTGCGAGCGTTAAGTCCAACGATATGACGAGCTTCAAGGCATGGCTCGATGCCGGTGGCGACGGCATCGACAAAGAGGTCAACGCTATTCAGTACGGCTATGGCGTAACGCCGGTTGTCTATCGCGCGGGCAAGGGCGACGAGAAGCCCGTGCGTCTGGTGCCCAATGCCATGACCGAGGCCATGAGCGGCGGCGCGAGCTCGGCGGCAACGGTGAGCATGGAGTCCATGGGAACCTCGGTCTTCAACGAGATGATTGACGACCAGAGCCTGCTCGACAGCCAGTACGATGTCGTTGCCGGTCATTGGCCCGCGTCCGCCAACGAGGCCGTGATGGTGCTTTCGAGCCGTGGCACGGTGGGCGACTATACGCTCTATAGCATCGGTGCGTTGGATATCGATGAGCTCAACGACCTGGTCAACAGCGCCATGACGGCCGATGGCGGGGTCGAGACGCCCGAGACCGCTGCCGACTTTACCTACGACGATGCGCTGTCCACCGCGTTTAAGGTGCTGTCGCCGGCAGATGCGTATCGCAAAAACGAAGAGACCGGTATGTGGGCCGATATGTCCGGTGACGCCGACTTCATGGCGGCCAAGGTTGCCGATGGCATTGACGTGCGCATTGTGGGCGTGGTACGGCCCAACGAGACGGCCAACGCGAGCGCCCTTTCGCCCGGTATCGCCTACACACATGCGCTGACTCGCCAGCTTATGGAGCGCGCGGCCGATTCGAAGATTGTGCAGGAGCAGCTTGCTCATCCCGAGACGGATGTCTTTACCGGCAAAACGTTCGACGAGTTGCAGGGCGAGGCCAAGCAGGGCGTGGACCTGGGCAGCATGTTCAGCGTTGACGAGGCGGCGCTCAAGAGCGCGTTCTCGTTCGATGCGTCCGCGCTTTCGGGTGTGGCCGGCGGTATGGACCTTTCGGGCATCGATTTGTCAGGCCTGGATATCGACCTTTCGGGCGTTGGCGAGGACATCGACTTCAACGACATCATGGCCAAGGCGCCGGCCCCCGATTTCTCGGGAGTCTTCGATGGCTTGGAACTCACACCCGAGCAGATGCAGCAGGTGGGCGCGCTTGCCAACCAGCTGTTTGAGGGCTTTATGCAGTCCGATCAGTTTAAGGCGCTGACGCCCGAAGATCTTAAGGACGCGACAAAGCTTGCCGCCGCATTCTCGGCATATCTTGAGAACGATGCCGCGGCGCAGCAATGCTTAGCGCAGCTCAAGGCGCTGGGCGGAGATGTACTGGCGGAACGACTGCAGCAGGCTATGACCGACTACATGCAAAAACAGCTCGCGCCCTATTTGCAGCAGGCTATGGACCAGGTGATGCAATCGCTCAGCAACCAGATTGCGACGACCGTGTCGTCCCAGCTCAAAGCGGGTGCAGCGGGACTTATGGACCAGATGGCGACGCAAATGTCATCGAGCTTTGCCAACCTGGCGAGTGCCATGCATGTGGATGCGAGCGCCTTTGCCCGTGCCATTCACTTCAACATGGACGCCGAGGACCTCAGCTCGCTCATGATGAGTTATGCGAAGGCGTCGAAGCTCACCTACGACAACAACCTGACCACGCTGGGCTATGCGGACGAGGCCGATCCCATTTCGGTTAAGATTTTCCCGCGTGACTTTGAGGCCAAGGAGCGCGTGCTCGACCATATCGATGCGTATAACAAGCAGGTCAAAGCCGCCGGGCACGATGAGCAGGCCATCTCGTACACCGACTACATGGGCATCATCATGGGCTCGGTGACCGATATCGTGAACACCATCAGCTTGGTGCTCATCGCGTTTGTAAGCATTAGCCTGGTCGTGAGCTCTATCATGATCGGCATCATCACCTACATCAGCGTGCTGGAGCGCAAAAAGGAGATCGGCATCTTGCGTGCGATTGGCGCATCAAAACGCAACGTGGCCAACGTGTTCAATGCCGAGACCTTTATTGAGGGCCTCATTGCCGGCGTTTTTGCCATCGCCGTCGTGGTGCTCGTGAGCTTCCCGGTCAATGCTTGGGCGCTTGCGAACAAGCAGGTCCCCAACCTGATGAGCCTACCCGTGCAGGACGCGCTGGCGCTCATCGCGATCTCGGTGGTACTGACGGTCGTCGCCGGCTTGCTACCGGCCCGCAGCGCGTCTAAGAAAGACCCCGTGGAGGCGCTGCGCTCGGAATAATCTGGCAAAGGGACTGTCCCTTTGCCAGATTTGGGAAGGGACATCCCCCTCTCCTGCGCCTAGCTCGTTTTGCCCATCAACGTGATGCGGATGCTTGGATGGGTGTACTCGTCAAACTCGTCCTCGGGATCCGTGTCAAACGAGTAATACGCTTTGATGGGGTCATCGCTCGTCCTGATGGAGATACTCTCGTAGAGCGAACCGTTCAAGAAAGCCTGCCTAAACTCTTCGGGGAGCTTTTGCGGTGCTAGGAGCTCGGGGCTCACGGTCTTGACGTCTGCGGTTTGGACGACAGAGGAAAGCTCGTCAAAGTCGAGCTCGATGCGGGCGAGGTTGTTCTCAAGGCTCGCATCGGGGTCGATTTCCGCTATGTAACTCACTTCCTTGAGCGTTCCCTTGTTGTCGAAATCCAGGTACGTATAGGTCTTCTGGGTATCGGAGTCGCCGTCGTGTAAGTAGCCGCGGACGTGATAGCCGTAATCTTGATATCGCTCGTAGGGATCATCGGCAGACACGTACTCGCATGCGGGCTCTAACGTCTTGCGGGCGATGGCGATCTGTTCGGCCGCGGCCGCGGCGTTCTCCTGCATCTCGATGTTTCCCTGCGCCAGCTGCGGGATATAGGCACCGCATACGATTGCGAGGGGCAGCGCCACAAGCGCGATGATCCACTTTTTTGCACGGGGGACAGGCAAGCCACAGGCCTCCGCCATGGCCTTTGCGTTAGCGAAGCTCTCGGTAAGCACGTCTGCTGCGGTGGCAACGGCACCTACGGCGGCGGCGACTTCTGCCGCACCGCCCAGATTGCGTGCGGTCTCGTTGTCGCTGTTCTTGAGTAAGCGCGCGGCGGCCTGCGTACCGACAACGCCTGCGATTTGTGCCGAGCGGTCTTTCTCGGTCTGCTCGACGACGAGTCGGCACTGCATTTCCTTCCACTGCTTGCCGCGCATACCAAAGCGCGGCGCGAGCGTGCAGTAGCAGAATATGACGAGCTCGATGGCGGCGAGCACCAGGGCGGTCATCATGCCCGTCTCTTGGAAGCCTTCGTGATGAAAGACGATGTCGTCAATCATTTCGAAGGGAATAATCAAAAATGGCAGCACGAATGCCATGGCAAGCGCCGCACCGGCAATCTTGGGGTAGATGCAGTATCGCTGGATGCGCTTGCGTTCTTGTTCGGAAAGTGTAGCCATAGCCGGTCCTTGGTGTCGTGGCGGTCGTTGCGGCGCGCGGGATGCGTCAGTCTGGGCTAGCGTTGGATAAGAGCATAGAGCAAGATACTCACCGCAATGAGCAGAAGGCCGATGTCCCCAACCAAGATGAGCGCGAGCAAGGATATCTGCGACGTGGTCACGGCGTTTCTGAGCGGCAACCGGAGCGTAGACCTGCTCTGCAGCTCCTTCACTGTTTACCCTGCATCCCAAGTGCGGCGCAAGTGAGCAATAGCAAAACTTTGTCACGCGTAAAAGCAAGGAAGTCGCAAGGTCTGGGGCGGGGATGCTGGCATACGCCTCGGATACAATCGAAGCCATGCTAGAAAGAGGCTTCGATGATTAAAAAATCGTTCTTTAATCCGTTTTCGTCGCTGCTGCTTGCGCTTGCCGGCTTGGCCTTTTTGGTTGACGTCGTACCGCAGGCGCAAGGCCAGACGGGCGTGTTTGCACCTGCCGTGCTGTTTTTGATGTGGCTGGTTGGCGGCCTGGTGCGCCTGTTCTACGAAAACGAAGCCAAGCGCAGCTTCGACCGGCACATGTTCAGGGCGAACCATGCGGCCGTTTGGAAACGTGTCGACGCTTGCTGGATCCAAGTCGATGCTGACCGGCTTGTGCCCGGCGATGTGATTCGCCTGTATGCCGGCATGCTCTGCCCGGTCGATGCGGTTCTTGCCAAGGGCGACCACATCCTTGTCTCCGAATCGTCGCTTACGGGCGAGAGCGGTCAGACCACCAAGCGAGAAGGGGAGGCCGTCCGTGCTGGAACGACCATCGTCGACGGAAAGGCTTCGGCAACCGTTCTCGCTCGCGTTGCCGAGGAGCCGCCCACATCGCCGCAGCGCGCTCGGCTAGGCACGCAGCTTGGCGTTGGTGCCAGGAGCATCTGTGCCGCCCTGGTAAGGTGCATGCTCATCGTGCTGCCGTTTGTCATTATGATTCGAGGTTTTGTGCTGGGCGACTGGGCGCAGGCCCTGCTGTTTGCCCTGGGCACGGCCGTTGGCCTGGTCCCCGAGATGCTGCCGGTCGTCACGAGCGTGTGCCTTTCGGGCAGCGCGCATCGCCTTAAGAACAAACAGGTCATCGTTAAAAACGTTGACGCCATGGAATCGCTGGGTTCCATGGACGTGGTGTGCGTGGACAAGACGGGCACACTCACCGAGGACACCGCGGTGCTCGAGTACTATACCGATATCCTGGGCAACGAAAGCGAGCAAACGCTCAGCCTGGCGTATTTGGAGAGTAAGAGCCAGGGGGCGGCCGCCAACCAGCTCAACCGGGCCATTGCCGACGCGTGCGCCGCGCCCGAGTTGCGTCTCGCCGCCAAAGACCTCGCAGGCGCATTTACCCTGCACGCATCTGATCCTTTCGACCACGTCACCAAGGCTTCGGGCGTTAAGCTCGATGCCACGCCTGGGGCGCTTGGTTGCCTGGGGCTGCAGGCTCGTCCTGGCAATCACTTGACCATCGTAAAGGGCGAGGTCGAGAGTGTTTGCGCTCGTTGTGCCTGGGCCAACTTTAAAGGGGAACTCGTCCCCATGGACGCCGCGGGCCGCCAGAGCGCCTATGAGGTTGCCGAGGACATGCGTGCCGACGGCATCAAGGTCCTCGCCGTTGCCTACAGCACAACGTCTTCGGACTGGGGTGACCTGGTGCTCTGCGGCTTTTTGGGCTTTTTCGATCGACCCAAGGCAAGCGCTCGCGCCGCCGTGCGCGCGCTGTCCGACCTTTCCGTTGAGGTGCGCGTGCTTACCGGTGACTCGGCTTCGGTTGCCCGGTCAACCTGTTCGCGCCTGGGCATTCCTGCCGATAGCGTTATCACTGGCAGCATGCTCGATGCCATGGAGGAGTCCGAGGCGCTTGTTCGCGTGGGGCGTACTCGTGTGTTTGCCGAGCTCACACCCGCGCAAAAGGCTCATGTTGTCAGTCTCATTCGACTCTCTGGCCATACAGTCGGCTATATCGGCGATGGTGTGAACGACGTGCCGGCGCTTACGTCGGCAGATGTCGGCATCGTTGTGGACTCGGCGGCAGCGGAATCCAAAAAGGTTGCTGATCTGGTACTGCTCGAGCGCGACCTGGGCGTGGTCGCCGAGGGCGTCAGCGAAGGCAGGGCTTCGTTCGCCAACGCTTCCAAGTACATTCGCATCGCGTCGAGTTCCAACTTTGGCAATATCTGCTCGGTTGCCGCCTCGAGTATCTTCCTGCCGTTTTTGCCGGCGACCGCCGCTCAGCTGCTTTTGCTCAACCTGTGCTATGACGCCACCTGCCTGGCGCTCTCGTGGGATAACGTCGACGGGGAGGAGATTGCTCGTCCCAAGGCATGGTCGGGCAAGGGCCTCGGCAGCTTTATGCTTCACTTTGGCTTCGCGAGTTCGGCGTTTGACATCATCACGTTTGCCATTTTGCTCCTGGGCGTTTGCCCTGCGGTGTGCGGTGGGTCCTTTGCCACGTTGGACGCTGCGGGCCAGGCGACCTTTATCGCGGCCTTCCAGACCGGATGGTTGCTGGAGTGCGCTTGGACCGAATCGCTCGTGCTCCTCGTCTTGCGAGCGCGCAATGTTCGCCACGGGGACCGGCCGTGTCGTCCGCTCGTGATAATGGTCGCCACCATGCTTATCGCCTCGGCCCTTCTCGCGCTGAGTCCTGCCGCGCAACTGCTCGGCCTTGCCACGCTGCCCATGTGGTATCTGGGCATCGTTGCACTGCTGAGCGTGTTGTATCTTGTTGTTGTTTCGACGATCAAGCGGGTTTACCTGTCCCGCTCGAGCAGTCTGTTCTAGGGCGGTTCTATGCGTACCAACAGAACCAACATAGCGATTACACTCGCCGAGGCCGCCGAGCTCAGCAGCGCGCTGTTTTCGTCCGGTAGCGCTGCCGCCCTCGAACTTGCACCCGTGTTTGCCGATATCGCATCGGGCAGGCTGACCGCCATAGAACTGGCAGTTGCCGGCTCGCAGACAAGTGCCGCTGCGGAGCCCATCGTTATCGGCGATCTTTCCATCGATCTGGCTTCGCGCGCCGTTAAAGTGTCGGGCGCGCCCGTTTCGCTCACGCCCAAAGAATTCGATATCCTGGCCTTTTTGGCGAGCAACCGGGGCACAGTCTTTAGCAAAGAGGAAATCTATCGTGCTGTATGGCAAGACGAATATCTGCTCGATGACAGTAACATCATGGCCTTTGTCCGCAAGATCCGAAAGAAGATTGAACCCGAGCCTGACAATCCCCGTTATCTGCTAACTGTTTGGGGCGTGGGCTATAAAATGGCCGAGTAACGCGTTGAATCGTTCGCTTCTATCGACCCCAAAAGTCACTCTGACAATCCTTGCTAAATCGCAAGAAAGCCGCAAGAAACCAGCCATGTGCCCGGTCTTGCGGCTTTTCTATTCTAAAGACAGTCGCAGACGCGAAGGGAAGGTGAGGACCGTGAGCGGCAGCGACAGTACCAGCAAGGCAGGGCGATGTCTGCCGGCGCAGGTCCACCTTAATGGCGGGCGTCGCGGCTAGACGGCTCTGCATCCGATCGACAGAACGGAGCAAGGCAATTGAAGAAGCTGAATATGCGCCATACGCCATCTGCAGTCCAGGTGCAAAACGAACTGATCAGGCATCGTGCAGAGGGCCGCATCCAGCATGCGGCAACTATCCCGCTGATGGACGCCATGTCCTGGGTGGGCTCGAACCTGGGTGGTCTAACCCGTGATGAGGTCGCGCACAGCGAGGCCGATAACGGACGCAACGTGGTCACGCGCGGCAAGAAAAAGTCGCTTGTCCGCAAGCTCGCGGATGCATTCGTCAATCCCTTTACGGCAATTCTGTTCTTCTTGGCCATTATTTCGGCAATGACGGACATGGTGTTCCCGGCGTTGTCGATGATGGGCAGCACGCCGGAGGACTTTGACCCGCTGACGGTGATCATCATCACCACGATGGTGGTGCTTTCGGGCACGCTGCGCTATGTCCAGGAAGCGCGCAGCGGCAACGCGGCCGAAAAGCTGCTCGATATGATTACGACCACCGTGACAGTCACCCGCGAGGATGCCCCTAGGACCGAGATTCCCATCGACGACGTGGTGGTTGGTGACATCGTGCACCTGTCCGCCGGTGACATGATTCCCGCCGATGTGAGAATCATTGAGGCTAAGGACCTCTTTGTGAGCCAGGCAAGCCTGACGGGCGAGAGCGAGCCGGTCGAGAAGGTTCCCGCGACGTGCACCGAGTCCGATTCGGCAACGTCGTTCGAGAACATCGCCCTCATGGGCAGCAGTGTGATCTCGGGCAGCGCGACGGCGCTCGCCTTTAGCGTGGGCGAGCAGACCTTGTTTGGCTCTATGGCATCGAGCCTGTCCGAGGATGCCGTAGAGACGAGCTTTTCCAAAGGCGTCAATAGCGTCTCGTGGGTGCTCATCCGCTTTATGATGGTGATGGTTCCGTTTGTCTTTATGATTAACGGCGTCACCAAGGGCGATTGGCTTAATGCTGGCCTGTTTGCCATCAGCATCGCCGTGGGCCTGACACCCGAGATGCTGCCCATGATCGTTACCACGTGCCTTGCCAAGGGCGCCGTGGCTATGAGCAAAAAGCAGACCATCGTTAAGAACCTCAACTCGATTCAAAACTTTGGCGCGATGGACGTGCTGTGCACGGACAAGACTGGCACGCTGACGCAGGACCAGGTGGTGCTGGAGTATCACTGGAACATCGATGGCCAGGAGGATTCGCGCGTTCTGCGCCATGCCTACCTCAACAGCTATTTCCAGACGGGCTACAAGAATCTGATGGATCTGGCGATCATCAAATGCACCGAGGAAGAGGAGCAAAACGACCCGAGTCTCACCGACCTTTCCGAGGCCTATGTGAAGGTCGACGAGGTGCCGTTTGACTTTACGCGCCGTCGCCTTACCACCGTGGTGCGCGATCGAAGCGGCAAAACCCAGATGGTCACCAAGGGTGCAGTCGAGGAGATGCTGTCGGTGTGCTCGCATGCCGAGATTGACGGCGGCGTTCACGTGCTGGACGACGAGGTGCGCGAGCGCATTTTGGCAACGGTCGCCGACCTTAACGACGACGGCTTCCGCGTGTTGGCAATCGCTCAAAAGTCCAACCCGTCGCCTGTCGGTGCCTTTAGCGCCGATGATGAGCGCGACATGGTGCTGATCGGCTACCTGGCGTTTTTGGATCCGCCCAAAGAGTCCACGGCCGATGCTATCGAGGCGCTGCGCAACCACGGTGTAGCCACCAAGATCTTGACCGGCGACAATGAGAAGGTCACGCGCACCATCTGCAAGCAGGTGGGACTCGAGGTCAACAACATGCTGCTCGGCAGCGATATCGCCGCAATGGACGACGCCGAGCTCGCTCGTCGCGCCGAGGACGTGCAGGTCTTTGCCAAGCTTACGCCCGATCAAAAAGCGCGCGTCGTGTCCGTGCTGCGTGCAAACGGTCATGTGGTGGGCTACATGGGCGACGGCATCAACGACGCCTCGGCCATGAAGTCGTCCGACATCGGCATCTCGGTCGATACTGCGGTCGACGTGGCCAAGGAGTCGGCCGATATCATCTTGCTCGAGAAGGATTTGATGGTGCTCGAGGAGGGCATCATCGAGGGGCGCAAGACCTACGCCAACATGATCAAGTACATCAAGATGACCGCAAGCTCCAACTTCG
>USAY01000058.1 GCA_900552755.1 uncultured Collinsella sp. | reverse complement strand
GCGGCGCTGGCCGCGCTCAAGGAAAACAATCAGCGGGATAACCAGCAGGATGATGGCGCAGATGATCACCATGGTGATGATGCCACCGGCGTTGCCCTCGGTGCTGGAGAAGATAGCCTGCGGCAGACCGGCCATGATGTTCGCAAAGATAATCAGCGACATGCCATTGCCGATACCGCGCTGGGTGATGAGCTCACCAATCCACATGATCAGCATGGCGCCCGCGGTGAGCGTGCCGACAATCATGAGGTCGAAGATGATCTCGGGAGCGCCGGCACCATTGAAGCTGATGCCGAAGCTCTTAAAGAGGAAGAGGTAACCCACGGAGTTGAGGATTGCCAGAGCCAGGGTGAGGTAACGCGAATACTGCGTAATCTTGGTCTGACCGACCTCGCCCTCGCGGGCAAGCTCATGCAGGGAAGGCACAACGGCCTGGAGCATCTGGAGGATGATCGAGCTGGTGATGTAAGGCATGATGCCCAGCGAAAACACCGACACATAGCTCAACGCGCCGCCAGAGAAAAGATTCAGGAGGGCCATAGCACCTGCGGCGACCGAATTGTTATCGGTCGAGAAAAGGCCCAGCATCCCCTGGAAGGGAATGCCGGGCACAGGAACGTGCGCACCAATGCGGTACACGACGAGCATAGCTATGGTAAAAAGAATCTTTTCGCGCAATTCTTTGATGCGGAAAGCATTCTTAAGACCATTTAGCACGGCAGCTCGACCTTTCCGCCGGCGGCCTCGATCTTGGCCTGCGCAGAAGCGCTGACCTTGTCGACCTTGACCGTGAACTTCTTGGTGAGCTCACCATTGCCGAGCACCTTGACGGGCTCGAACTCGCTCTTGGTGATGCGAGCGGCCTTAAGAGCGGCACCGTCGATCACAGCGCCGTCCTCGAACTTACGCTCGAGACGCTCAACGTTAACGGCGGTGTACTCGATACGACGGGGGTTGCGGAAGCCCGGAAGCTTGGGCAGGCGCATAGCCAGCGGAGTCTGGCCACCCTCGAAGCCGGCACCCTTGGTGCCGCCAGAGCGGGAACCCTGGCCCTTCTGGCCGCGGCCAGAAGTGGTGCCGTGACCCGAAGAATTGCCACGGCCGACGCGCTTACGGTTCTTGGTGGAACCGGGCGCGGGAGTAAGATCGTGAAGCTGCATTTGCTACTCCTCTACAATCTCGACAAGGTGCTTGACCTTGAAGATCATGCCGCGGACGGACTCGTTGTCAGCAATCTCGCGAACCTCGCGGATCCTGTGGAGACCGAGGGCACGGACAGTACGGACCTGGTCCTGCTTGCAACCATTGGTGCTGCGGACCTGCTTGATCTTGATGGTGTCAGCCATGCTTAGTTCTCCTTACCGACGAACATCTCGGAGACCGTCAGGCCACGGCGAGCCGCGACGTCCTCAGGGCTGGAGAGCTCCTTGAGGCCCTCGACGGCAGCCTTGATGATGTTGAGGCCGTTGTCGGTACCGAGGGACTTGGACAGGACGTTCTTGATGCCAGCAAGCTCAAAGAGGGGACGCACAGCGCCGCCGGCGATAACGCCGGTACCCTCGACAGCGGGCTTGATGATGATGCGGCCGGCACCAAAGTGGCCGAGAACCTCGTGCGGGATGGTGCCCTGCTCGGTCACCGGCACGTGGAACATGTTCTTCTTGGCATCGAGAGACGCCTTGGAGATGGCCATGGGCACCTCAGCGGACTTGCCCATGCCAACGCCGACGTTGCCCTTGCCGTCGCCAACGACGACGAGAGCGACGAGGCTCATGCGACGACCACCCTTGACGGTCTTCGACACGCGGTTGATGTAAACGACGCGCTCCTCGAACTCGGAGGCCTCGCGCTGCTGCTTCTGATTACGAGCCATGTGCTACATACCTCCTAGAACTCGAGACCGGCGGCACGAGCACCGTCGGCGAGGGCCTTGACGCGGCCATGGTAGATACGGCCACCGCGATCGAAGGCGACCTTGGTGATGCCGGCCTCGATGGCGCGCTTGCCAACGAGCTGACCGACCTTCTCCGCAGCCTCCTTGTTCGAGGTGTGGGTGCCCTTGAACTCGGCCTCGAGGGTCGAGGCAGAGACGAGCGTCAGGCTGGAGCCCTTGCTGTCGTCGATGATCTGGGCATAGATGTTGGCGTTAGTACGGGTCACGCGAAGACGCGGACGCTCGGAGGTACCCGAGACCTTGCCGCGAACACGACGCTGACGACGCTTGAGGCCTTCCAGCTTCGCCTTATGCTTGTTCATACGTAAACTCCTAAAAAGGTTGATCTTGCCAGCACCTGACGGGGTGCTGGTCTTATGCGAGTGAGTCGGTTACGACTACTTGGCGGCCTTACCCAGCTTGCGGCGGATGTGCTCGCCAACGTAGTGGATACCCTTGCCCTTGTAAGGCTCGGGAGGACGATGGCCGCGGATCTCAGCGGCGATCTGACCGACCTGCTGCTTGTTGATACCCTTGACGTTCACGTGGGTGTTGTCGGGAACCTCGAAGGTGATGCCCTCGGGAGCCTCGACGATCACGGGGTGCGAGAAGCCCAGGGAGAACTCGAGGTTCTTGCCCTTCTGCTGCACGCGGTAACCGACGCCGGCGAGCTCGAGCTTCTTCTCGAAGCCCTCGGAAACGCCAACAACCATGTTGTGGATGAGGGCGCGGGTGAGGCCGTGGCGGGCACGGGTCTCACGCTCGTCGTCGGGACGGGAAACGGTGAGGACGTTGTCCTCGACGTTGATAGCGAGCTTCTCAAAGACATCGAGCTCGAGCTGGCCCTTGGGGCCCTTGACGACAACGTTGTTGCCGTTGACTGCCACTTCGACTCCGGCGGGAATCTGGACAGGCTTATTACCGATACGAGACACGGTGATCTCCTTTCCTTCTACCTACCGAGCGAATTACCAGACGTAAGCGATGATCTCGCCGCCGACGTTGTGCTTGCGAGCATCGCGGTCGGTCATGACGCCATGGCTGGTGGAAATAATGGCGGTACCAAGGCCACCGCGGACGCGGGGCATGTCGGCAACGCCGGTGTACTTACGCAGGCCCGGCTTGGAAATGCGGCGGATGCCGTTGATGACCTTAGCCTTCTTGGGACCATACTTAAGCGTGATGTGCAGAGTCTTCTGGGGAACGGTGTCCTCGACATCGTATCCCTCGATGTAGCCCTCCTCGTGCAGAACACGAGCGATCTCGACGAGCTTCTTGCTGCTCGGCATGGAGACCGTGGCCTTGTTCACAGAGTTAGCGTTACGGATGCGCGTAAGCATATCTGCGATCGGGTCTGTAAGGTTCATACAGATTCTCCTTCGTTCTTGATGAACACGTGCTCTTGGTTCTTCGCCGCCCTTAACGGCAAAGCCTTTTTAGCGCGTTTTCCCTGTTCCAAACTGATGCTTGAAACGCTGGTAGTGACTTACCAGCTGGCCTTCTTAACGCCGGGAAGCTCGCCCTTGAGTGCAAGCTCGCGGAAGCAGACACGGCACAGGCCGAACTTGCGGTACACAGAGTGCGGACGGCCGCAGCGCTGGCAGCGCGTGTACTCACGAGTAGAGAACTTCTGCTTGCGATTGCACTTGACGATCATCGATGTCTTAGCCACTTATATCCTCCTCACATAGAGTATTGTTCGCCCCAAGCGCCGCCCCCTTGTGGGAACGGCGCTTATAGGGCAGGTGAACCTATTTCTTGAACGGGAAACCGAAGGCGTCCAGAAGGGCCTTGGCCTCCTCATCGGTATTGGCGGTGGTCACGAAAGTGATGTCCATACCGCGCTGGTGATCGACGGAGTCGAAGTCGATCTCGGGGAAGATGAGCTGCTCGGTGACGCCCATGGAGAAGTTACCACGGCCGTCGAAGCTCTTGGCGGAGATGCCGCGGAAGTCGCGGATACGGGGGATCGCGACGGAGGTCAGACGATCGAAGAACTCCCACATACGGTCGCCACGCAGGGTAACCTTGCAGCCGATCGGCATACCAGCGCGCAGGCGGAAGGTAGCGATGGACTTGCGGGCACGGGTGATCATCGGCTGCTGGCCGGTGATGGCGCGCAGGTCGCGCACGGCACCGTCGATGGCCTTGGAATCGGTAGCGGCCTCGCCGACACCCATGTTCACGACAATCTTCTCAAACTTGGGGATCATCATGACGTTCTCGTACTGGAACTTGTCCTGAAGCTGCTGCTTGACCTCGTTGTTGTACTTGGTCTTCAGACGCGGCACATACTTCTCTTCTGCCATTGTTCACTCCTTCTTGGGGTTTTAAGCACGGGGCGTGGCCACGATGGGTTGTCCTCGTGCCTCCTGGCTGCATCCGCGCCGCTCATGGCATTTTGCGGTTTGGACTCGACACAGCAGGAGCCGACAAAACAATCGGTACTATACGCGCATCGGGAGTGTATTTCCAGAAAAACCTCGTCTGCCTGCACAACTCCACAACTCCCCCGCACAAATGGGTCCCAAAAAGCTGTTGCGGTGAAATAGGGACTGTTTGGCGGCCTAACAGGCTTAAACAATCCGTATTTCACCGCAACTTATTGGTGGGGATGCGATTAGCGCTTGCGGGGGACGAGTTTGGTGCGGCGCAGGTGGATCATCTCGGCGGCGATGGAGATGGCGATCTCCTCGGGGTCCTCGGCCTCGATGGCAACGCCGATCGGAAGGTGCAGCTCGTCGATCTGGTCCTGCGTAAAGCCTTCCTGCTCCAGGCGGGCGCGCACAAAGGCCGTCTTGCGGCGCGAACCCAGACAGCCCAGGTAGGCAGGCTTGGCACGCATGGCCTGAATCACCACGTCGATATCGGACTTGTGACCCGCCGTGGCGACGACCACCAAGTCGCGCGGACCGATGGGACACAGCTCGCTCAGGTTCTTGTAATCGACCAGGCGACGATCGTAGACACCGGGCACCCATTCGGGCGTCAACGTGCCGGGGCGGTCATCGCAGGCCACGACGGCAAAGCCCGCCGCCGTGAGCACGCGCGCCGTCGCGGCGCCCACGTGTCCGCAGCCAAAGATGTAGGTCAGGCCCTCGGGGCAGAGCGTCTCGACGTGCGCCGCGGGAATCTCGGAGGCGGCGTTAGTGTAGGTGACGTTACTCCCCTCCTCCACCAGTGAAAGCCCGGGGCAGCCCGCAATGGTATGGCGCGATGCCTCGCCATGGTACTCGGCCACATCGCCCTCGAGCGCGCTCGCGATAAACGGTTCAAAGTCGATGACGAAGTCGCCGATGCGCCGATAGACCAAGACGTCGGCAATTTCCTGGAACAACGGTGCCTGGGTCGCATCCAGATGTAGGTAGCACAGGCAGATGGCTCCGCCGCAGATCATGCCGGTATCGGAGTTCTCGCCGCCCATGGTGTAGCGGACCAGACGCGATTGCCCCGCGGCCAGCAGCTCTCGCGCCTCGTCCAGCGCAAAGAGCTCGATCTTGCCGCCGCCGATGGTGCCCGCCTGGCTACCGTCGGCAAAGACGGCCATCCAGGCGCCCACGCCGCGCGGCGACGACCCCGCCGTGCCGGCTACGACCACGAGCTCGCACGTCTCGCCAGCACGCAGGGCGACAAGCGCCGCATTCACAACATCGAGCTTTTCCATTGCCGCCTTCTATCCTCTAAAGATATCGGTGAGCATAGCGAGTGCCTCGAGCACGCCGCCGCCGACCGACGTCGCCTTGTCCGAAATGTAGTTGATATAGCTGGCATCGCCACGCGGATCGACATCGGCGCATTTAAAGCCCTCAGTCACCTGCACGCCGTTCGCCAAAAGCCCGCGCAGGCAGCCATCGATCTGCGTGCACATGGGCGTATCGTCCGCGTAGCCAATCACGTCTCCGGCGCTCACGATGTCGCCGATTGCGCGGTCGGACCGAAACACGCCGGCGGCGGGGCTGTGGATAACGCGCTCCTTGCCATAGCCGGCGATCACGCCCGGCACGCCCGTGTTGGGCTGGGGCGAGCCCTGGGTAATGACGCGGCCCAAAAAATGCCCGCGCATGGTCTCGACCACGGCGTCGCAATCGACCGGCGCGGTAAAGCCCGGCCCCACGGCGATGACGGTAGGCGCCATGTCGCGCGTGGTGCCCAGGTTGCGCTTGGCCAAAATCGCGTCGACCACAGCCGCGGGTTTAAGCTCATCGAGCATCTTGGCCTGAGGGTCCACCACGACGGCAACATCCCCCGCTTGGGTAATCTCGAGCGCCTCTGCCGGCGTCTGCGCCAAGCGAGCGCGAATGCCCTCGACCTGGACCTCGCCCAGGCGAATAGCCTCGCAAAAACTGATTGTGCGGCGGATGCACGTGGGAACCGCGATATCGGCCATAACGACCGACACGCCGGCGCGCACCAAGCGAGCGGCGACACCCGTGGCGATATCGCCGGCGCCGCGAACATAAACGAGCATTCCCGGGGCACCTCCCTGTGCTACGGTTTGAGCAGAGCAAAAGCGGCTCGACCGCTACTCTGATGATTATTTATTATCACAGTATTATACGGCGGTGAACAGATGGAAACGGTTAGCGGCAATCTTGCCTCGGCGCTCAGGATCGAGCCGGACATTACCGCGATTATCGGCAGCGGCGGCAAGTCGACGTTGCTCAAAACGCTGGGTCTTGAGCTCATGCGCGCTGGCGGCCGCGTGCTCCTCTGCACCACCACGCATATGCTTCCCGTTGCCGGCGTGCCATGGGACGGGTCGAATCGTCGCCTGGACGCCGTGCCTTGGAAGCCGGGCGCCTCGCATGTCCCCGGTTGCACCTGCGAGGCCTGCGCGGGCCTTGCACGCGGAGGCATCTGCCAGGCAGGCATCTTGGACCCGGAGACAGGCAAGCTCTCCGCCCCCGCCGAGCCGCTCAACGAGCTGGCGCAGCGCTTTGACTATGTGTTGGCCGAGGCAGATGGCAGCAAGCGACTCCCGCTCAAGGCGCATGCCGCCTGGGAGCCGGTAATTCCCGCCGCCACGGCAAACGTTGTCTGGGTCGTCGGCGCCTCGGGACTGGGCAAACCCGTCGCCGAGGTTGTCCACCGCCCCGAGCTCTTTTGCGAGCGTTGCGGCTGCGAGCTCACCGACACTGCCACCCCAGAGCGCGTCGCCCAGGTGCTCAATGCCGAGCTGCGGATGCTGAACCTCAACAATGCCCGCGTCATGCTCAACCAAGTCGACACGCTCAGCGACCCCACGATGGCCGACCGCTTCGAGGCAGCCCTCGGCCGCCCCCTCATCGCCACCAGCCTCAAGTAGCCGGCCCCATCTCGTCAGTTGCGGTGAAATACGGACTGTTGGCCGCCAAACGGCCGCAAACAGTCCGTATTTCACCGCAACTGCGGAGGGGAATCCGGTGATCTTCCTGTTAGCGGGGGACGTAGCGGCCGGGTTGGGCTCCGGTGGGCTCGCCGTCGCGTGCCGCCAGCACGCCGTTCACAAACACGGCCTTGGCGCGGCCATGTGCCTCAAAGCCCTCGAGCGGCGTGTAGTCCACGGCCTGATGCTGTGTCGCGGCGCTGATCGTCCAACGCGCGCAAGGATCCCACACGCACACGTCGGCATCGGCACCCTCGGCAAGACAGCCCTTGCGCGGGTACATGCCAAACACGCGCGCCGGGTTCTCGCTCATCAAGCGGCAGAGGTCCTCGGGTCCCAGCTGTCCCTCAAAGCTCGTGGCAATCGCGACGGGACGATGCTCCACGCCGGGCCCGCCGTTGGGAATCGCGCGGAAATCGTCGCGCCCGCGGTCCTTTTGCCCGTGCAGGTTAAAGCTGCAATGATCGGTCGCAATCGTATCGATCTCGCCGGCCACAAGCGCCTCGCGTAGCGCGGCACGGTCACCGGCATGGCGCAGCGGCGGGCTCATCACGTACTTGGCGCCCGCAAAGCCGTCCTCGCCCTGCTCCAAGTAGCAAGTATCGTCGAGCATCAGATACTGAGGGCAGGTCTCGACATAGATGTTCTTCTGCCCGCGCGCTTTGGCAGCGCGAATGGCCTCGAGCCCCAGCTTGGTCGAAAGGTGCACCACGTTGACTGGGGCGTCCCCGGCTAAGTGCGCCAGATACAGCAGACGACTCACGGCCTCGGCCTCGCACACGTCCGGACGGCTGAGTGCATGCCCCTCGGGCCCATGAATCCCCTGCTCGTACACGCGCTTCTGCAGCTCATTCACCAGCGTGCCGTTCTCGCAATGCACGCACAGTATGCCGCCAATACGCTTGAGCTCCTCCAGCACCTCGAGCGTCTCGGCATCGTCCAAGCGAAGGTGGTCATAGGCAAAGTAGGTCTTGAACGACGACACGCCCGCCTCGCGCATGGCCGAAAGATCGGCGCGGTTGCGCTCATTCCACTCGGCGAGTGCCATATGAAAAGCGTAGTTGGCCGTGCAGGTTCCGTCGGCGCGGCGATGCCACTCGGCCAAGGCATCGGGCATGGTCACGCCGCGATCGGCCGTCGCGTAGTCCACAATGGTCGTCGTGCCGCCGCAGGCAGCCGCGCGCGTGCCGGTCTCAAAGCTATCGGCTGTCCAATCCATGCCAGTCCAGCACTGCATGTGCGTGTGGCCGTCGATAAAGCCGGGAAACACCCAGCAGCCCGCGGCGTCCTCGACGGTATCGTCGGCGCCCGGCTCAATCGCTGCGGCGATCCGCACGATCTTATCGCCCTCCATGGCAAGATCGGCGCGGCGAAGCCCCTGGGGCGTCACGAGCGCGCCGTTTTTGATGATGATCATAATTGCTCCTTATTGATTGATGCAGTTGGCCACGTGATCAAAATACGAGCAGGCGGCAATATGCTCCGTTATGCGTCGCTGTCCCTTGACGGTATCGACGTCCCACAGCTCGTAGGCACGCGCTTCGACCAGCGCAACGTCGACGCGACCTTTGAGAATCGAGCCCCCGCCGTCTTTGCCCTCAAGACACATAAGTGCATCGAACAGTTCCGCCGGAAAGAGCACCGGGCTCGAAGGCTCACCGTTGCACGCAAGACGCACCGGATGCTTGCGGCCACGCTCGTCAAATGCACGAACCATAGCCTCAAAAGAATCCGAACTCACGAGCGGCTGGTCGCCCGGCAAAAAGAGGCAACCTTTCCAGTTGCGTTCGACTCCCCACGAAAGGCCCGCACGGACGCTTTCGCTGCGCAGCTCGCCATCGTGCAGCACGCACGGGCAATGCTTGTCCTCGCAAATCTGAGCGACCTCGGGCCAACGCGTCGAAACCACGACGTCAAAGCCCCGGGGAACCGAATCGATGGTCCGGGCAATCAGCGGCTCGCCATAGATATCGGCAAGCATCTTGTTAGAGCCAAACCGCTTGCCCTCGCCCGAAGCCATAATGACGCATCCAAGTTTCATGGTGATACCTCCCCTGAAACCATCGTACCCATAACTCGCGCCGCGGGCATCTACATCGAAAGCGCTTATCCCGCACGCCCGCGATGCAAAAAAGGGCACCCCGCCGGTTGGCAGAGTGCCCCCTTTACATGGCTTACCTCAACCCGGCTTTAGGCCTGGAGCCAACGGGCGGTGTTGCGCTCGTCGAGGGCCTTGAGGGTAGCGGCGGGATCGGCAACCTTTTGCAGGAACATCATGGCTGCGATGGCATACGGCTTGTAGCTGGCCTCCTTGTACATGCCCACGCGGTGCATGTCGAAGACGTCGGCGTTAACCTCGCCGTGCTCGCAAGAGACACCGGAGATGTCGGCGGGCAGCGGGTGCATAAAGATGGTGTCCTGGCCGTTGGCAGTCTTCTCCATGAGCTCGGTCGTGGAGCACCAGTCCTGATGGGTGGCGTTCTGGGCGAGCAGCTCCTTCTCGAGCGCTGCGATGCCGGCGTCGTCGCCCTCGGCGTACAGGTTGGTGCGCTTCTCCATGGCGGCAAACGGAGCCCAGCTCTTGGGGATCACGATGTCGGCGCCCTCGAAGGCTTCGGCCATGGTGTTGACCTGCTTAAAGGTGGTGCCGGACTCGGCGGCATAGCCCTTGGCGCGCTCGACGACCTCGGGCATGAGGTCGTAGCCCTCGGGGTGAGCCAGGGTGACGTCCATGCCAAAGCGGGGCAGCAGGCTGATCAGCGACTGCGGGCAGGACAGCGGCTTGCCGTAAGAGGGCGAATAGGCCCAGGTGACGGCAACCTTCTTGCCCTTGAGGTTCTCAAGGCCGCCAAACTCGTTGATGAGGTAGAGCATGTCGGCAGAGGACTGCGTGGGGTGGTCGGAATCGGACTGCAGGGAGATGAGCGTGGGGCGGTGATCCAGGACGCCGTCCTCGTAAGCCTGCTGGACAGACTCGGAGACCTCGGCCATGTAGGCGTCGCCCTTGCCGATGTACATGTCGTCGCGGATGCCGATGACGTCGGCCATGAAGGAGATCATGGTAGCGGTCTCGCGGACGGTCTCGCCGTGGGCGATCTGGGACTTCTTCTCGTCCAGGTCCTGCAGCTCAAGGCCGAGCAGGTTGGCGGCCTTAGAGAAGGAGAAGCGCGTACGGGTGGAGTTGTCGCGGAACAGGGAGACGGCCAGGCCCGAGTCGAAGATCTTGGGAGAGACGTTGTTCTCACGCAGCTCGCGCAGGGCGTCGGCGACGATGTAGAGAGCCTTGAGCTCATCGGTGGTCTTGTCCCAGGTGTGCAGGAAATCGCTGCCGTACATACCCTTAAAATCGAGGCCGTTCAGCCGCTCGACGAGCTCGGTAAACTTAGCGTCCATGGAAATGTCCTTTCTAAAGATGAAACGATCGCAATGAGTAGATGTGCTCCGGCATGCGCGTGTGGCTAGAACATGCAGAGCACCATGACGAGGACCCGCCACCGTTGAGGAAGCATGGGAGATAACGACCGCGGGCCCCAAGTCAACAGGAGGCGCCGGGGGCATAAACTGTCCCCGGCTCAACAAAATCGAGGAATGGGACTAATCGATCTTGTTGTTGGTCAGACCGGCGCGGAACACGGTGGCGTCGCCATCGGCCTGGCTCGGATCGTAGAGGTTCAGGGCAGCCACATACATGGCGGCAGCGGTGACCAGGTCGTCCTTGTAGGTGACCTCGTTGGGAGCATGAGCCTGAGACTCGGCACCCGGGCCAAAGCCCACGCAGGGGATGCCGTAGCGGCCCTGGATGGAAACGCAGTTCGTGGAGAAGGTCCACTTGTCGCACAGCGGGCGACCGGTGCGCTTGTCCATGCTGGGCTCGCAGCCGATGCGCTCGTCACCAAACATGGCCTTGTGGGCGTCGACGAGGGCCTTGACGTGCGGAGCGGTCTCCTTGTTGATCCACGTGGGGAAGTAAGCCTCGGTCTCGTAGACCTCGCCGGTCCAGGACGGACGGTCGTACATGTACATGGAGACCTTCACGTCGTCGCCGTACTTCTTGGCGGCCGGCAGGTTGCGGATCTCGTCCAGGCAGGACTCCCAGGTCTCACCGGCGGTCATACGACGGTCGATGGAGATGGCGCAGGAGTCAGCGACAGCGCAACGGCTGGGGCTGGTGTAGAAGATCTGGCTGACGGTGCAGGTGCCGCGGCCCAGGAAGCGGGCATCCTCGAAGTGCTCGGGGTTGTACTTGGGGTCGAGCATCTTGACGAGACCCTTGATGTCGGTCGACTCGTCGCAGCCGTTGTTGTTGAGGGCGCGGACGTCGGCGATGATGTCGGCCATCTTGTAAATGGCGTTGTCGCCGCGGTCGGGAGCGGAGCCGTGGCAGGAGGTGCCGTGAACGTCGACGCGGATCTCCATGCGGCCGCGGTGACCGCGGTAGATGCCGCCGTCGGTGGGCTCGGTGGAAATGACGAACTCGGGCTTAATGCCGTCCTTGTTGTAGATGTACTGCCAGCACATGCCGTCGCAGTCCTCTTCCTGGACGGTGCCGACGACCATGATCTTGTAGCCCTCGGGGATGAGGCCCATGTCCTTCATCATCTTGGCAGCGTAGGTAGCAGAAGCCATGCCGCCCTCCTGGTCGGAGCCGCCGCGGCCGTAGATGATCTCGTCGGTCTCGTAGCC
>USAY01000057.1 GCA_900552755.1 uncultured Collinsella sp. | reverse complement strand
GTCACCGCCACGGCCACCGCGATCGCCAAAGCCGCCGCGACCGCCACGGTCGCCGCCACGGCCACCGCGCTCGTCACGGCCGCCGCGAGGACCGCGGTCCTCGTCCAGGCCCATGGCGACGAGCGGAGCGATAACCTTATCGAGAGCGGCCATCAGCTCGGTGGCCTCCTCGTAAGAAAGCTCGGGCAGGAGCTTCTCCTTCTTGTTGGCAAGCTCGGTCAGGCCCTCAGCGGCATCCTCGGCGGCGAAGACAACGATCTTGCGCATATCGCCCTCGGCGTCGTCGATGCGGCCGACCAGATCGGCAGCCTCGGCCTCGGCCATCAGGCCATCGAGCTCACGAAGGCGCATGCCCAGCAGGTCGGACATTTCCTTCTGCTCCATCTTGGGCTTGAGGTCAAGAAGCTTGATGGCGCGCTCGATGTTCGCCATGCGCTCGGCCTTGGCCTCCTCCTCCTTGGAAATAGCAAAGCGACGGCTGCGCAGCAGGCGGGCGGCCTTCTGCATCTTGTCCATCAGCTCTTCGTCATCGTAATCAGCGGCGGCCTCGACAACCTCGGCCTCCTCGGCGGAAACCTCGTCAGCAGCCTCAACCTCGGCAGCTTCGGTCTCCACGGTCTCGACTGCCTCGACCTCGGCAGCCATGGTCTCGTTCTCGGTCTCGTTCATGATCTCTTCGTTCTCAGACATGAGACTCCTTCTTGGCCCTCTCGGGCATCATCGCCCCATTCGCGGGGCCCGTCGCGCACTCTTTGCGCTTTAAACATTCATGCCTCTCGGCAAAACGTCCATTAGTTTATGGTGTCGCCATCCAATCTAGCTGCAGAATCTATGTGCACACATTAATGCGACATGTGCGACTCGCGACGAGCGTACACCAGCGACGTCGCGAACCCGACCACGGCAATCACAGCCGCCACACGCACGGCAGTTGCAAATCCAATCGCCTGGGCAACGTCGGTCGCAGCGCCAGCCGCGCCGGCAGTCGCCGCAGAACTCGAGAGCAGACCGATAAACAGCGATGGGCCAAACGATGCGGCAATCATGTTCCACGTGTTAAGCAATGCCGTTCCGTGGGGATGCTCAGCGGCAGGCAGCGTCTCCAAGCCGGCCGTTTGCGAGGGGCTCAGCACCAAACCGACTCCGGCATACACCACAACGGTCAGCGCCACGACGACGCCGATGTTCATACTTGCCGCCGTCATCGAGATGGCAGTCTGCCCCACGGCAATCAGGGCAAAGCCGACCGGCAGCAGCGGCCATGCGCCACGGGCGTCCATCACGCGTCCGCCCACAATCGAGGTCACGGCGTTGCAGGCAATCGCCGGCAAAATGAGCAAGCCCGCAATAAGTGCGGTCATGCCGTATGCGCCCTCAAAATAGAGCGGCAACAAAACGCTCATCGAGAACGTCGTCATCATCGACACCACCACAAGCAGGCACGCGGGCCAAAAACGAACGCTCGCCATGGGACGCACGTTAAGCACCGGATGCTCGAGCTTGAGCTGACGGGCCGCAAACAGGCCGAGCAGCACAATGGCGGCGAAAAGCGCCACGATGCCGGCAATCGGATTGGTCGAGAACTCGCCTACGGAATACACGAATGCCGTAATGCCGGCGGCGAGCAAAACAACCGACAGAATATCAAGCGTGGTGCTCGAGCGCTCTCCGACATTCTGAACAAGCTTAACGCCCGCCGCAGCGACCACAATGCCGCCCACCAGCGGCACTACGAACACCGCCCTCCAGCCGAACAACGTGCACATAAGACCGCTGATTACGGGTCCAAACGCCGGCCCTAGCGTAATGCAGGCACCGCCCAGGCTCAGATACAGACCGAGCTTCTCGCGCGGGGCGCAAGACAGCACCACGTTCATCATGAGCGGGAACAAGATGCCCGATCCCGATGCCTGCAAAATACGACTTGGTAGCAAAACGCTAAACGACGGAGCGATCAGACACAGGACTTCGCCGGCGACCATACATCCGCATGCGAAAAACAACAGCTTGCGCGTCGAGAAACGGCCGGACAGGAAGGCCATGATGGCCGTAAAGATCGACGTCACGATCATGTAGCCCGAAACGAGCCACTGCGCCGTGGTGGCACTCACCGAAAAGGCTGCCATAATGTCGTGCAACGCCACGTTAATGATGTTCTCGTTAAACGCGGCAACAAAGGCTGCAATATACATAACGACGAGAAGCGCCGCAGTGGCCGATGGCGTTGCTTGAACTTGTTGCTGAGATTTGCTCCCCATGCATTTCCTTCCTCTTGGAACGACAGTCGCATCGCCCCAGAGGAACAGTCCAGGGCGAAAAAATGAGCCCTAGACTTACGCCAGACGCCGTACACGACGAATCTGGCAACATGGTCCAACGTCAAAAGATTGTAACGCGGACGCGCAGCTTTCCTTCCGCGCTATTATTAAAAGTCCACGAAAGCATAAGACATGAGGAGCCCGCCATGATTAAGCCCATCATGAAATCCGAGTTCTTTTTGCGCCTGCCTTCCGAAGACGCGGGGCCCGACGATGCCGCGACCGGGCAGGACCTCCTGGATACACTCCACGAGCATGAGCACGAGTGCGTGGGGCTCGCCGCCAACATGATCGGTGTGCGCAAACGCATCATCTGCGTAAAGGACGGCAACAGGGCGCTCCTGATGTACAACCCTCAAATTCTTGAGCAGGTCAATGCCTATCAGACGAGCGAAGGATGCCTCTCGCTGATCGGCGAGCGTCCCTGCACCCGCTATCGCCGCATTAAGGTTGAGTATTTGGACGAGAACTTCGTTCACCGCATCAAAAACTTCTCGGGCTACACCGCCGAGATCATCCAACACGAAATCGACCACTGCAATGGCGTCGTGGTTTAGGCCACCTGCCAAAATGAGGGTACCGGAGGCCTCCCTATGGATATCAGCCGCTTTGGCGAATTCGCCATCTTAGCGCAGTCACGCACGTTTCTTGATGCGGCGGAACTGCTTTTCATGTCGCAATCAACCCTCTCCAAGCACATCATGGCAATGGAGCACGAACTCGGCTGCAAGCTCATCGATCGAAGCCAGCGCCACGTAACACTCACCGCGCAAGGTGAAGCGCTCCTCCCCTATGCGCAAAAAATTGCGACGCTTCAGCACCGCTATCTTGCCGCCATTCAAATAGGCGCAGGTGAGCCGCTCGAGCACCTCACCGTCGGTTCTATCCCCATTATGGCCCCTTATGGGATCACGGACGCCGTCATCGATTTTCAGCAGGCGAACCCCTCATATTCTGTCGAGCTCATCGAGGGCGAGGGCGACACACTCAAGCGCATGCTCCTGCACGAGGACATTGACCTGGCCTTCATCCGTGACGGCGGCGCCATCGAGCCGGAGTTCAAAAAGATTCCCTTTACGACCGACCGGCTCGTGGCCGTCCTTCCGCTCGACCATCCGCTCGCCGAACGTGACGCCGTTGAGATAGACGACCTTATCGACGAGAATTTCCTCATGCTTCCCCAAGGCTCGTTCGTAAGCGAGCTCGTCCTTTCCCTTTGTCGCGAAGCTGAATTTGGCCCACGTGTTACGTTCACCGGCAAACGAGCCGAGAACATCATCTCCCTTGTCGCGCGCGGCGCCGGCGTCTCATTCCTCATGCGCAAGCCGGCGGAATCGCTTGCCAGCGGAAAGGTAGCCCTGGTGCCGCTTGAGCCCGCGACGACCTCCGAGGTCAGGCTCTACCTCAAGCGGAACGCCGCGCACTCGCAGGCGGTCGTCTCGTTCATCGGCTTCCTCCCCTACCGTCAGCTCCTGCAGGGCGACCGTACATCTTCCACCGCGGCACGACCGTCATAATCCCCGCTGCTCCACAACCGCAGACCTGTGTCCGCAAACACGCTGACAACGGCACATAATACAAATATGCCTCGGGCGGCACGTCGCCGTCCGAGGCATATTTAGTTAAAGTGCGCAGAAAGACTAGTCCACCGAGATGTTGAGTGCCTTACCGCCCTCGTCCTTCTTGGTACCGATCACCATAGCGGCGACAAGAGCCAGAACGAAAGCGACCACACCGGAGATGACAAGGCCGATAAAGCCCGTGTCGATGCCGGCAGGGTTAATAAAGCTCGGGAAACCGAGCGGGCCGGAGGCGCCGAAGGCATAGAGCTTGGCACCCATGAGGCCGGCAATGGCGCCGCCTACACCAGCGGAAATAAAGGTTGCCCACATAAGGCGCTTACGCGGCAGCAAGATGGCGTAAAGCGCAGGCTCGTTGACACCGAAAATCGAAGAGACAAGGGCGGGAATGTTGACGGCAGCATTTTCCTCGGAGTCCTTGGTTCGGATGATCATGCCAAGCACAGCGCCGGCGATGGCACAACCGCCTGCATACACGAGCGGGTTAATGAGGTCATAGCCGTAGGTTGCGACATCGAGGAACCACAGCGGGATGATACCCCAGTGCAGGCCGAACATGACGAGCAGGCTCCAGAACGTGCCGATGACGAAGCCGGCGATGGCGGGTTGGAAGTTGATGAGCATCAGAATGATCTGGGCAACGATGTTGGAGAGGACCGTCATGACCGGACCGACCACAAGCAGGCCAAGGATGCCGCAAATGAGGAGCGTCAGGATGTTGGAGAAGAACGAGCTCACAAGCGCGGGCAGCGCGTTAGAAAGGGCCTTGTGTACCTTGGAGGCAATCCAGACGATAAAGATCGCAGGCAGAATCGTCGATGAGTAATTCTGCATGATCAGCGGGATGCCAAAAATATCACCGTAGACATTGGACTCGAAGACCGTGCCGGCGCCGAGCGTGTAGAGCGGATCTCCGCCCATAAGGCCAACGAGCGTCGGGTAGACGAGGATACCACCGAGCGCCATTCCCATAACGGGCTTAAGTCCGAACTTCTTGGCCGACGTCCAGCCAATGATTAGCGGAAAGTAATAGAAGACCGAATCTCCGATTGCCGAGAGCGTCACATAGGTATTGCTGTCCTTGGCAAGCCAACCGGCAACCGTGCAGAGCGCGAGCATCGACTTGATAAAGCCACCGGCCATAAGCACGCCAAGAACCGGCTGCAGAATCTCGGAAATGATGGCGAGCAGGCGCGAGAACGGATCGCCCTTCTTGACATTGTCGCACTCATCGATATCGAGCGCGGGCTTGGTGTCGAACCCGCCAATCTGAACAAGGTCGTTGTAGACAGCCTCGACAGTGGCACCAATCACGACCTGATACTGTCCGCCAGCCTGGATGACGTCAACGACGCCCTTCGTCGCCTTAAGTTCATTGGTCTGGGCAAGTGATTCATCCTTGAGGTGGAAGCGGAGACGCGTAATGCAGTGGCTCACGTCTAACACATTGTCTCGACCACCGACCTTTGTGATGATTTCATCGCAAAGCTTCTGGTATTTCATGGAATTCTCCTTTTTCTGAGCGGGGTATAGCATCGATTTCAGGCCTCCGTAGTCGACGTGGGAGGGCAAGGAACCCGCTTCCCCCTTTGTAATCCGCGGACGCACGTACGCCCGGGATGGGAAACGGCAGAGAAGATGGAAGATGCCGATCACATGGCAGGGAGCCTCATTGGCCCATGTCACGCAATCAGGTCTACAGACGCGAATCTGCTGCGCCGAGAAGTCTCGTCGTCTGGCAGAACTTGTCACACAGACGTTCCGGTTCGCCCTGGGGAATCTGAGTACGCTCGGTCTCAAAGGAGAGGCCGTACTCGCGTGCCGGAAGGAAATACTCGAAATAGCCGTTGGTGTAACCGCAAACTATTCCCTCGACCGGGCATTCGCGCTTCATGCGAATACCCAGGTCGCTGCCGAGCTCACTCGGGAACACAAAGAGATGCAGGCCGCCCAAACTGATGACGGCACACTTAAGCGTGAGCGAAAAGTCGTCATGGGCAACGGTGTGATAGAACGTCTGAGGCTCGATGCGGTCGAGAACGACCTCGCGATCGAGCTTGATCTGGGAAATCGCCTCGGCAAGACCGGTCGAAACGCGCTCGACCTCGGGAATGCCGCGTCCCTGGCGAAAATTGCGGTCGCTACAGTCGCCAGCAGCACCGACGACCATGGCCGGATAGTAACCAAGACTCTGAGCGAGCTTTTTGCCGGTAAGACCGGCGAGTTCGCTCGTGAGCTCCGTGCAGTCGGGTCCGACGCAAGCGGAATGCACCGCCCAGTTCACAAAGCCCGCAAATGGCTTGCCTTCGGTATCGAAGAACGATACGACAATGACCTCATTGTCGGCGAGTTCACCTGGGATGATGCGGTTGTCGTAGAAACCGGTGATGACCTGCTTGCCCAAGCGACAAATCGCGGGCTGTGCGTTGGCGCGGCACTCCTCAAAGCATTGGCAAATGGTATCGAGGAACCAGCGGTAGTAGTTCTCGTCGAATTTTCCCGTCCACCAGCTGCGGTGGTAAGCGACGATTGAAGTATGGTCGTGCGTCGCCGAGAGCAAAACGCAGTCACGGTCGATTCCATAGCGCTCGGCGAGCATTGTCTTGACTTCCTCGGCCATGCTTTCCTCGAACTCGAGGACATCGGCATTAAAAAGAAACACTTCACGTTCGCCTTGCTGGAAGAGGATGGCGTTGGCGAAGACGTCATCATGGACGCCCGTCGCAGGTTCAAGACGGTTGGGAAGATTGCGGTAGCCAATCAGGTAGATGTCGCCCTGTGGGGTAATTTTGCGGCGCGCGTGTCCAATGTTCATGCACGTTCTCCTTCTGTGTCACGCCGCATTCAAGGCGGCAATGATGATTTCGACGAGGCGCTCATGGGATCCGGCGGCAAAACCGGAGTTCATAGCCTCATAGGTGATTTTTTCGTACGCGTCGGGAGCCGGTAGGTACTTCTGTCCGCCGTTGACGAGCGTGGCAAAGAACACAGAGCCGGACCGGGCGGCGCGCACAGTGGCGCCGAATGCACTCGAGACCTCGGGTTGTACGCCGACAAGCTCGACGTTTCCCAGCCGGAGCAGATAGACCCTCGTGCGCTGCTCGCCAGCGGCATGAAACTCATACGTTCGGTGCGGAGCCAAAGAGTGAAAATCGGCGCGTGTCTGAGCGGGCAGGAGAACGTCGACCGTGCGGGCATCGATGCCGGTAGCGTCATCCTCACGCGCCATGCGAGCGGCTTCGATCAAAGCATTGCCCAAGGCCTGCCCCTGCTGGTGCAGCATGCGGTATCCGTCCTCATGGGCATCGACCGTCTGCTTAACGCCGGCCGCATCGAACATGACGTTCATGGCGCGCTCCGCCGGACCTTGGTCGCCCGCGGCGCCTGGCAGCAACAGGGCAACGCCGCCCAGCTCGCGCTCGAGTGACATGGCGGCAAAACCAAAGAGGTCTCCGCTCGCCATGCGCCTCCCCTCGGAGTCGCGCGACCCGTCGAGCACGGAGGACTGAACGTCCGCCGTCGCGAGCACGGCAACATACTCGCCCCCGGCATCCCTTATGGCGAGTACGGGCATCGTGTGGTCGGCAAACCCCCTGGGATTCGAGCCCAACCACCAGCCGGCAGGCGTCTCAATGTCGCGATTAACGTTCACGGGGCATTCGCCCTCCACAGTGGCGAGCGTGGCAGAGTGAATGCCCGCAACAGCGCGCTCGACAGCCGTGCGGGCGGCAGCGACGAGCGCTGCGCGATAGCGCTCGTTGCAATTGCGGGTAGCATCGTCGGCAAGATGCCCGGAAGTGCGGACGTGAGGCATGGAAAACGTGTGGGTAGGAACCACCCAAGAATAAGCACCGCTGCAATTGGCGGCATCCTCAACAACCTCACGCAGATCGGCGAGTAGAGCCGGAGCGATCGAGGTGACCTCAAGCGAAAGGACGCAGGCGCGTCGCCCCGTCCCCTCGATGATAAGGGCACGGGCGAAGACCTCATGACGGAGTTCGTCGAAACCGTCGAACGGCAACACGTCCCCAAGATCGATGGCCACACGAGCGGCCCCAGCCCTCATCTCTCCTTCGCCCATGGCAGATACTCCCCTCTGATTGCCGCTCACTCGACACCGTACAGTTGCTGCGCCGTACCGCCAAGCACAAGGTCGCTGTCTGTATCGCTCAGATTTGCAGCGCGAACGCAGGCGACACCCTCGGTGAGCCACTCGCGTTTGACGGGATAGCTCGTGCCAAAAACAATATGGTCTGCACCCAGCACGTCAACCGCGCAGGCGAGGAGTGTCTTGCCCCAAGGCTGGGCATGGGACATGTCGAAATAGATGTTGTTCTCGAGGTGTCTGGAAACGGTCTCGGTATCGACCTGAAAACGGCCAGAAGCATCAGGGCGCTTGGGACCATGAGGCAGCAGCATCTCCTTGAACGCAAAGTATGCGCCGCCGAGCATGGAGTGGACCATCTTGATATTGGGATAGCGCTCAAAGAAATCACCAAAGATCTCTCGGCCGATCGCCGTAGTTTGGTCGACGCAGCGGCCATAAGAGCGGCGAAGGTTGTCGTACGCGAGAAGCGACTCGTTCTCGACCGGCACGGGAACATGGTGCACGTAAACGGTGACATGGCGTTCGTTCAGGTGCTCGAAAAAGCTCGAGAAGACCTGGTCGTCGAGATAGCGCTTGCCGTAGTGAGCGCAGAGCTGCACGCCCGCAAAACCATCGTCGAGCCTGCGGTCGAGCTCCTCCAAATTCGCTTTGGTGCCAAAGGGCGGCACGGCGACAAGCGGAATCAGACGGCCATTTGACGCCTTCGCGTCAGCAGCCATACCGTCGTTGAAACGCCGGCACATCTCGAGCGACATCCACTCGTGGCAGCCGGGGAGCTTGAGGATCGCCTTGTCGACCCCCGCCTCATCCATATCGGCCAAGCGCTTCTCGAGGGTGTAGTCGCCCTCAATGTAGTTAAGACCCGGAGAACCGGCGGGCATCTCGATCACGATCTGTCGTTTGCCGGCGGAATTCATGGTCAGATAGCCTTCGGTGTCATAGGCGCGGGGTACCTCGGCCAAAAACTGTTCGCAGAGCGTCTCGTCATGAAAGATGTGCTCGTCGAACCAGTAGGAATTTGCATCGATAATCATTGGTTGGAACCGCCTTTCATCTTGTTGAAAACATTCTAGAAAAGCAGGTACCCGGACATCAATTCCAGCTTAAGCCCACTGTATTCCATTTTGGAATAGAACTTACCGCTCACACGCGAACCTCGCCCGCTCAACGAGACAAGCGCTAACAGCACGGGCTTAGACAGAAAACGGTCGGCCCGCATCCGTTGCGGGCCGACCGTTTCATTACAGGCTACCTTTGCCGTTACGCCTGGCGGTAATGATCGAAGAAGTCGGCGAGGTCTTCGAGCGACTCTTTGAGCACTTCCATGCGCGGCAGGTACACGATGCGGAAGTGGTCGGGCTCGGCCCAGTTAAAGCCGCCGCCGCGCGTGATCAGGATTTTCTTCTCGTGCAGCAGGTCGAGGGCGAACTGCTCGTCATCGGTGATGTTGAACTTCTTCACATCCATCTTGGGGAAGATGTAGAACGCTGCACGCGGCTTAACCACCGAGATGCCGTCAATCTTGTTGAGCGCCTCATACACAAAGTTGCGCTGCTCGTAGACACGGCCGCCGGGACGGATGTAGTCGTTAACCGACTGATGGCCACCGAGTGCCGTCTGGACGATCGACTGGGCCGGCACGTTGGAGCACAGGCGCATGTTGGAGAGCATGTTGATGCCCATGATGAAGTCGCTCATGCAGCGCTGGTTGCCCGAAAGCACCATCCAGCCAATACGATAGCCCGCAATCATATGCGACTTGGAAAGGCCGCTAAAGGTGACGCAGGGCAGATCGGGAGCGAGCGAGGCAATCGAGACGTGCTCGTAGCCGTCCATGCACAGACGGTCGTAGATCTCGTCGGCAAAGATCATGAGCTGGTGCCTGCGCGCAACCTCGACGATGCCCTCGAGCACCTCGCGCGGGTAGACCGAGCCCGTGGGGTTGTTGGGGTTGATGATGACGAGGGCCTTGGTCGCGCTCGTGATCTTGGACTCCATATCCTCCAGGTCGGGATACCAATCGGCCTGCTCATCGCACAGATAGTGCACGGGATGACCGCCGGCAAGGGTCGCGCACGCCGTCCAAAGCGGATAGTCGGGGCTGGGGATCAGAATCTCGTCGCCATTGTCGAGCAGCGCGTTCATCGAAAGCTGAATGAGCTCGGACACGCCGTTGCCCGTGTAGATGTGCTCCATCTGAACGTTGGGCAGGCCCTTGATCTGCGAGTACTGCATAATCGCCTTGCGCGCAGAGAACAGACCGCGCGAGTTGGAATAGCCTTCGCAGTCGGGCAGCTGCTGGCGCATGTCCTTGATGACCTCGTCGGGCGTGCGGAAACCGAAGGGCGCCGGGTTGCCGATATTGAGCTTGAGGATGCGCTCGCCCTCGTCCTCCATACGGGCGGCCTCGTCGACGACGGGGCCGCGCACATCATACAGGACGTTATCAAGCTTGGTGGATTTAGAAAAAGTACGCATGGTGGTGCTCCTTGGAATTTGAGCTGAGGGATGGGGTTCGGGCTTGGAAACGTTACGGGGCGATGATGCCTCGCCTTGATCGGCGTCACCGGCAAGCAGCCAGGTAACATCGACCTCCAAAATGCGGGCGAGCAGCTCTGCCACATCGCGCCGCGGAATCGTCTTGCCGCTCACATATTGGCTCATCTGACTCTTGCCGAGTTTTTTGCCGAGCATCTCCGATGCGCGGATTACGTCCGACTGGCGAACGTCGCGATCGGACATAGTCTGCCGCAGGCGATCGCTAAACGTCTCTTGGGCCACTAGAACCTCCTTGCTGGCAAAGTTCAATTTATAGAACACGAATTGAACCTGAGTTCAATTTAGCAAGCAGTATAGCGCCGTACCTCATTCGAAAGTTCAATTTCATAAGAAAACGTACCGAACTCCGAGATTTGCCCAAAGCGGACAATGACATGCACGCGTTTAGAGGTATTCAAGGAATCGAGCAGCGGCAAGCGAAACGTCGGCCGTTCGATATATGGCGTCGATCTGCCGATGAGGACGTCCCTCGAGCGGGCGCACGGCAACATCGAACTGGCAGCGGCGCAAGATGAGCGCCGGAAGAATGCTCACGCCCAGGCCGTCCTCGACCATAGCCATAATCGCATAGTCATCCCAGGTCGACAGTTTTGAGCGCACTGTCAGCCCCGCGCGGCGAAACAGCGGCGTAATCTCGTCGTCGCTACCCCGTTCCAACAGAATAAACTGCTCGTTTGCCAAATCGGCAAGGGAAACGACCTCCGCGGTGGCAAGCGAGGAGTCCGCTGGCACCACGGCCATCAGCTCGTCTTGCACCAACGGCCGCGACGCCATGCCGGCGCCGCGTGGCTCGCGCGGAATAAAGCCCAGGTCGCAGCGGCCTTCCGCCACCCATTGCTCAATCTCGGAGTAATCACCCATCAACAGCTCGTAATCGACACCCGGATGATCGGCGCGAAAGCGCGCAATCACCGGCGGCAGCACGTGGGTCGCCACACTCGAAAACGTACCGATGCAGATCTTGCCACGCATGAGCCCACGCATCTCGTCCACGCGTCGCTGTAGGCGGCCAAACTCTTCGCATAACGCCTCGACTGCCGGCATGACCTGCCGCCCGTCGGCAGAAAGCACCACGCCCTCGCGGCTGCGATCAAGCACCTTAAAACCCCAGTCTGCCTCAAGGTCGCCCACCATGCGGCTTACGCCCGACTGCGAATAGCTCAACCGCTCTGCAGCACGCGTAAAGCTGCCGGCACGCACCGTCTCAAGCAGCACTTGCATCTTTTGGATATTGGTCTCCACGGCACGTCCCCACCTTTGCATGAGTTTTTGTCATGTTAGCCATGCATTATATTCGCTTTTCTTCTATTGCCAGTTCGCCCATAGTGAACATGCTCGAATATAGAGGGGACGGAAGCGCATGGACAACGGACTGTTTACGTACTTAGCAGCATTGCTATTGTTTGGCTCCAACGGCATCATCGCCG
>USAY01000056.1 GCA_900552755.1 uncultured Collinsella sp. | reverse complement strand
TCTAGTCTGTTTCCATCCCATCCCCTGAAGCTTTCTATCCATAAATAATCTTGGCTACCTTACACCAACCTTTTCGGAAAAATATCCTCCCGGTACATCTCCGCCAGCGACCGCAGGATCTTCGCCGTCATCCCCCAGATGATTCCTTCCTCACGCCGGTAAAAGTAAACGTCGTAATGCCCGCGCCGCCAGTGATAATCGCGACCGCCTGGTACATCTTCAAATGGGAATGTCTCTTCCGGCACAGTCACAAGCTCCGTCTCGTAGCGCTCTGGTTCATGTTCCGCGAACCAGCGGAGCGGAACGGAAAAGGTGTGATCGACCTCCGCCTCGGAATATGACCAGCGGTAGCCCTGTAGCGCCCCTAAAAATGGAGAAATCTCCATCGCTCCAGGCGCTTCCAGCACATCTAGCGGCGCGATGACGCGGATCTGGCAGCGGTTTATCAAGAGTTCCTCCATCGTCTCACGGACCGCCGCCTGCTTCGGCGTCTCCCCCCGCTCAACGGCACCACCCGGAAAACAGATCTCGCCCGGCTGCGTTTTTAAGCTGCCCGCGCGCACCTCAAACACCACGTGGTACTCCCCGCCTTTCTGAATCAGCGGCACCAGCACCGCCGCGCTCCTCGGCAGCTACCTCGCGAGCCACGCTCTCAACAGCCTCGTCCACGCGAGCCTGAACGCCCTCGCGCACGCGGGTCTTGCCGCCGCGCTTGGGACGGCTCGGACGCTCGCCGTCGCCGCGGCGCTCGTCGCGACCGCGGTTGGAACGACCGGCAACATCGCCGTAATCGTCGCCGTTGCGCTTGCCGTCGCGACGCGCCTGCTCAAGCTTCTTCTTGCTCTTGGACTTGCCGCGCTTAGTCTTCTTCTTCACCTTAAAGGCCGCAGGGTCGCGCTCGGGATCAACCGCAGGCGGGTTGGGACCCACATGCAGGTCGCCGGCTTCGTAAATATCGGCCGTCTTGTCCATGAGCTTCTCGATCTCGTAGAACTCATCGACGTCCTGCTCGGTCACAAACGTAATGGCCCAGCCCAGCTCGCCGGCGCGGCCCGTACGGCCAATGCGGTGGATATAGTCGGTCGGCTCGGCCGGCACGTCAAAGTTCACGACGTAGCGCACGTCGCTAATGTCGATGCCGCGGGCGAGAACATCGGTTGCCACCAGCACGTCGACGGTGCCGTCGCGGAAGGCAGAAAGCGCGCGCTCGCGCTGGGCCTGGCTGCGGTTGCCATGAATCGCGGCGGCCTTGATGCCCTTACGCTCCAGACGACGGCAGCAGCTGTCGGCGCGATGCTTGGTGCGCATAAAGACGATGGTGCGCTCCGGGCCCTCCTTCTTGAGGAACTCGGGCAACAGGTTATTCTTGGCCTCGATGGACACCGGGAACACAAACTGGTCGACGGTGTCGGCGGTCGACGTGGCGGGCGCGATCTCCACGCGAGCCGGATCGCTCACCAGGTCGGTGATCTCGCCCACGGCCTCCTCGTCGAGCGTCGCCGAGAACAGCAGCGTCTGGCGCTCGGCCGGCGTCTCGCGCACAATGCGGCGGACGGCGGGCAAAAAGCCCATGTCGAGCATGCGGTCGGCCTCGTCGAGTACCAGCACCTTGACCTCGTTCAGGTGGCAGGCGCCCTGCTCGATCAGGTCGACCAGACGGCCCGGCGTGGCGACCAGGATATCGCAGCCGTACTTGAGTGCCGCGGTCTGCGGCTTGTAGCTCACGCCACCCACGACGGTCACGGCGACATGGCCGGTGACGTCGGCGATCTTGCTCGCGACCTCGTCGATCTGCTGGGCGAGCTCGCGCGTGGGGGTGATGACGAGCATCACGGGGCCGCGGCCGTTGCCCTCGGGCTTCTTGGCACCGCGACGGCGGTTGCGGCCGCCGCGCTCGCGCACGGGTTTGGGCGGAGCAATGTGCTCCAGATTGTTCATGGTCGGCAGCAAGAAGGCGGCCGTCTTGCCGGTGCCGGTTTGAGCGGCGGCAAGCAGGTCGCGACCCTCGAGCACCACGGGGATCGAGCCGGCCTGCACGGGCGTCGGCGCCGTGTAGCCCAGGTTCTCGATAGCACGGAGTATCTCGTCCGAAAGCCCCAGCTCGTTAAAGGCGGGCAGGCTCTCGGTAGCGGACTCGACGGCCTGGGCAGCATTGGCCTCATCGGCGGCATCGAAGGCAGCCTGGGTCATGGCCTCGCGGGCCTCGTCCAGAATCTCGGCGTCGGTGACGTCGGATACAGAATTACGCATATGTTGTTGTTCCTTATCTGCACGCGTCATGAGCGCGGCATGCGGCCGCGCGGGCGTGCTTGGTAGTGCGCTAATACATACAAAAACAGGTGCGCACAGAGAGGACGTTGCTCAGCACGCTGGCGATCGCTTTGGCAGCCCTATCACGCGCCGTCCAGACGCAGCAGCTCTAAGCGATGGAGCAGATTCGCCGCCGGTTAGTATACCCGTACTCCGTATGCCCCCACGTAAACCACAGATGACGAGGCGGACGAGGTGGGCCTGGCCGATTGTGTCAATCTGTAACAGATGCAGGGCAAAACCGGGTCCAAATGTTATAGAACAAGACAGAGGGGGATTTCCGTTCAGTCCAACCAAAATCTCTCGGTCTTCCTGCAATTTCGAACATGTGGCCTATAATGTTGCTTTGGTTACGCTATATATTGCGCAGCCATTTAATACGTCGCCCACCGGGGGCCATTAATTCCTATCGCCATATTGGCTAGGAAGCAATCAAAGGAGGTATCCGTGGCAGCAGAGACGCCTTGCTCGGTCCTCTATAACGATATTCGCTCGTTCGGCGGTCTTAAACATCTCGAGATCGCCCGAATGCTCATCAATGGAAACTCTTATCTCGGCAGTACCCTGCTCGAGAAATGCTCTTCCAACCGCTCGTATCTCACCCGTTACATCGTCCATCGCAAGCCTGACCAGTGCGCGCCCTCCATCTACAGCGACTTTACCGTCACCACGCTCAACCTTTCCTCGGCAATCTGCAGCAAGCTCGGCGGCGGCGAGTCCGCCTATCGGGCAATCGCCGAGCACTATCGCGGTCCGGCCGCCAACGAAATGATGTCGGCTCTCGCCAGCTACAAGCTGGACAGCCGCCTATATGCAAATGCCCTCAATCGCATCGACAACTTTGACGGCAATGCCGTGCGCGAGAAAAGCACGCTTTACCTTATGCTCTTTGTGGCAACGGGGGCGCTCGCCGATCCCGTTCAGGGCGTGACCACCGTCGAGCGCTTTTGCGCCAGCAAGACGGGCGGGCACTTTGGCACCACCGAAACTACCGTCGGACGCGGCTTTATGAGCAGCCTGGAGCAGCCGCACACCGTCGCTCCCAACCTCGGTCTGCTCAGAACCCATGCCGACAACTGCGCCGACATGCAAATCCATCCCCTCACACGCGATCCGCGCGGCACCGTGATTGGTTCTTTGCCCAAAACCTCGCCCAGCATCACCGATGTAGGCGCCGACGCCTCGCGCGAGCATCTTCGCATTTGGCTCGAGGGTGAGCACTGGTACGCCCAGGGCCTTGGATCGACCAACGGCACAGTGCTCGAATCGGGCGCGGGCGACGGCGATATTGTGATTGAGCCGCCGCGCGACCAACGCGAACCCGGCAAAGTCTATCCCCCCGTGGAAATCGCCAACAGCGACAGGCTCCATCTGGGTCTCTACACGACATTCCTTGTCATTGTGGACTAGCACGGACAGCGATCGGAAGACGGTCGCCGTCCGTCTTTCGTCTTCTACCTTCTGTGTCGTAAACGACAATGCTCAGCGGTATACGTGGGCAGTGCGGCTATCATGGTACTTTACCGATATCCGCACTGCTCGCGTAAACGTGCGGCAACCCATGCCAGACAAAGGAACGCCATGGATACTACCGATAGCGCCTATGGCGACAAACTCGTCCGTCTCGATACGTTCGATACCGCCGTGGCGGTCGACCCCAGCGCCGAGGACGACGCCAAGCGTCGGTTTATGACGCTTATTCTCCAGACGGCCCACCGCAACAACGGCAACATCGGGCACGTGCTGCGCGCGACCAACACGAGCGGCGAGGTCTTTGCCGTCAAGCTACTCAAGGACAATGCCATCCTTTCCGGCCAAGCCCCCGACCGCTCCGCCGAGCAAGCGGCTGCGCACCTGGCCAATACCGCCGCGCTGTTCGAGGAGTACCGTCATCTGTGCACTGTCTCGCACCTGCGCGGATTTCCGCGCGTCTATGGCTATGGATCGTGCGAGGACGACCCGCTCATCCTCATGGAGTGGGTCGAGGGCACCTCGCTCAAGCAGGCGCTGCCCTTGCTTCCGCACGATGCCTCGGGCGGGCTAACCACCCAGATGGTGGCCGCCGTTGGAAACGCCGTGCTTCGCGCACTCCTGATGACCCAGGGACTCGTAAATCCGGTCGTCCATCGCGACCTGTCGCCCGCCAATATCATGTTCCGTACCACCAGTCGAACGCTCGAGCAGCAGATCGTCGATTGCTCCTTTGACCCCTGCCTCATCGACATGGGCTCCGCGACCATGGCCCTCGGCGATGACACGATCACCCGGCGCGCCGACATCTGGCGCTTTGCCACGCCCGCATACGCCGCGCCCGAGATGCTCACACAGGATATCGAAGGCATCGCGGCCCTTCGCCGCTCGCCCGCAATCGATGTCTACGCGCTTTCGAGCATTCTGTACCAGCTCTACAGCGGTCGCAAACCGTTCGATGTGGAGTCGACGGGTGCCGCGGCAACCGGTTCGTTCTACCTCATAAAGACCAAGACCAAGCCGGCGCCGCTCGAGCCGCGATGCAGTGACGACGAGGCGCTCGTCCAAATCATCATGAAAGGCATCTCAGTCGAGCAGGGCGATCGTCCCACCGAGCAGCAGATGCTCGAGGTGCTCTCGGCATACCTCACCGATGCCGAATCCGAGGGCCGCGAAGGCGCAGGAGACGAGGCCGCGATTGATATCGATTCTGGTACGCACCTTAAGGTCGACGTCGCCGGCGAGCGCGCGAGAGAGATCCTGGAGCAGGCCCGGCACGATACCATGACCCGCCGCCGCTTTATTATCGGTGGCGTTGTCGCAGCCGTTGCGGGGCTTGGCGTTATCGGGGCGGCAACCCATGGCTTTGGCATCCCCGACTACTTGGACGGCATCCGCGGTTCACTTGACGACTACACCTGGGATCAGCTGCAGGAGATTTCGCTCAAGATTAAGGCCGCCGAGACCCGTAGCGAGGCACGCGAGATTGCCAAGCGCTATCATCTGCTCGATGACAACGGGCATATCCCCTATCCATGCACTAAGCGCGTGAAGCTCACCAATGGGCTGCACGTCGGCGCGCAGCTCGTGGGCATCCGCCACGACGAGCTTCTGGACGGGACGGGCAAGGCCGGACTGACGTTTATGTTCGATGCGGGTATTGCCGAGCGCAACGCTGCGGCTGAACCGCCGAGCGCCGGCTGGGCAGATTGCGAGCTGCGGGAATGGCTCAACGGCGACGGCCTTAAGCTGCTGCCCAACGAGTTGCGCGCACTCATCAAATCTGTCAAAAAGATCTCGAATAACGCTGGCGCCGCCAACAGTGCATCGTGTCTGAGCGAGTTGCCCGCAACCCTTTGGCTGCCCGCCATGGTCGAGCTGTGCGGTACGCAACCGCCCGATTCGTTTGCCAAGGACTATCACTACCTGGCAGACATCTACAACGGCGAGGGCAAGGAGTATCAGCTCTTCCGCGAGCTCAAGGTGAGCCCGTATTCCACGAACGAGACGATGGTCCGCCAGTGGAAGGGCAAGGACACCTGCTGGTGGGAGCGCACGGTGAGCCCCGACTCATCGGAGACCGAAGGCACGCTCTATTTGAATCGCGTTGGACACGACGGCGACGTCTTTACGTACGCAACGCCTGCGGACAAGCCAAACAAACGAACCTGTGTGATCCCCGGATTCTGTATCTAGAGAGCGGGCGTCTTGCCGTGACGGGACCCCTCCCCGGCAAATGTCTCGATCTGTAACACTAGCTCGGCAGATACAGGTCTAGATGTTACAGATCGAGACAAACCCCAACCCTGCGAGACAACGTCTCAATCAGTAACAGTAAAGGGTCAAAAACCTCTCTAGATGTTACAGAACGAGACATTAGCTTGCCGAGAACTTCGCCTCGTAAATGTGATTCAAGTGTGTCGATATTTCCTTGCCAATGTTGCGCAACAGGAACCCTTTCGGCGGTCGTAACGTACGAATTGTCATAGGTACCCCTTCAACGATTGGGAGAAGAAATGGCAAAGTACGCACCTAAACACTTGAAAGTCTCAGGCGGCGCCGAGCCTCGCCCCACATTCTCGGGCCACAAGGCAACACGACTCGCCGTCACCGCGGCAACCACCATCGCTATGACTGGCTCGACGCTGCTCGCGCCGTTCTCGGCATTTGCCAACGATGCAAGTGATACCACGGCACAGGACGCAATCATGTCGCCGCTTGCTATCCACGCCGGCGAGGCGGCAGGCTCCGCAGTAAAGGCAAACGCCCAGAAGATTGCCGACCTGCAGGCTGCGATCGATGCCGCAAAGGCTGCCGAGGCAGACGCCAAATCCGACTACGACACGGTGGCTGCCCCCTATACCGAAAAGCAGGCGGCCCGCGACAACGCACAAAGCACCTATGACGCCTCCGTCTCCGATAATTCGCAGGCAGAGGCCGCCGCGCGCGCCGAATATGCTCGCCAGCTCGATGAAAGCGTCAAGGCGGCCGACAGCGCCAGTGCCACGCTGAAGGATGCCCAAGGAAAGCTCGATGCAGCCAAGACCGACGCCGAGGACAAGTCGAAGGTCCTTGATGCCGCAAAGCAGGCGGCAGCTGATGCGCAGGCCAAGCTCGAGGCAGCCCAGAAGGCAGCCGCCAACGCAACGCCGGAGGAAATCAAGGTCGCCGAGCAGGCTGCCGCAGATGCGCAGGCCGCTCTGGACCAAGCAAAGGCTGCAAAGGCCGCTGCCGATTCCGCGCTCGCCGATGCCCAGCAGGCTCAGAGCGCCGCGCAGAACGCTTACGACGAGGCGGCAGGCACGCTGGCTTCCGCTCAGCAGGAAAAGACCGCCGCGGATGCTAAGCTAGTTGCGGCACAGACAGCGTACGACAGCGCACAAGCCGATTTGGCGGCCGCAAAGGCAGGCGCCGAGGGCCCGGAGTATGACGCCGCCCAGGCAAAGGTCGATGCTGCCCAAAGCGCACTCGACCAGGCGAAGCAGCAGCAGGCGGCTGCCGAAGCAGGCCTTTCTCAGGCAAATAGCGACGTTGCATCCAAGCAGGACGCCCTCACCGGTGCCGAAAGCGAGCTCGAAGCCAAGAAGCAGACAGTCGCAGCAGCCGAAAATGATGTAACGGCAGCCCAGACGAAAGCCGATGCGGCGCAATCGGAGTTGACCTCGGCAAAGCAGGCACATGCTACCGAACTGGAGAAAGCAAAGGCCGCTCAGAAACAAGTCGATCAGGCAAAAGCCGAGAAGGAGCAGGCAGACAAGGCGCTCAAAACTGCCAAGGCAAACCAGGCGGCCGCCGATCAAGCCGTTATCGATGCACAGAAAGCATACGATACGTGCAAGGCGGCAACCGATAAGGCAACGACGGCGGAGGCGCAGAGCGTCATCGGCTTCTACCAGTTCATCGGTGCCAACGACGCTGCAAACATCATCTATAGGCAGAGCGATAAAAACCCGACGACCATTGGCGATAAAAAAGACGGCACGTCACTCGACAACGCCAAGCTTTCGTTTGGCAAGCTGCGCGAAATTAATGAATATCGCAAAAGCGTCGGCCTTAGCGAGCTTAAGGTAACGGCAGAGCAAATGGCAATCGCTCAGTCTGATTCCAATTACTCCGACGCAACGAAGGGGCACTCAGACTATGCCGGATTTGAAAATGCCGCTTGGAACTTCAGCACGAAAGAAAACATCGCGCACCAATGGGTTGATGGCGAAAAGAAAATATTTGACGATGCTGCAGCGAAAGCCGGCCTTGGCAACGTTGCCCCCAAAGATGCTTGGAAGACTTTCTGGAGTCACGGTACCGAATTCGGAGCCCAAGGCGTGGGTTTTGGCACCGTCGGCCATTATTTGAATATCGTACAACCTAACGCCAAAACCATGGGATACGGCATCAACTCGCGCGGAACCCTTTGGCCGTATGTGTTCGTCTTGGAGATCGACAATAATTACGGTTCGTACGAGAAAGAATACTCGATCGATGAACTCGAGAATCTCTTTGATCAGTATCAGCTGAGCCTCTCCAAAGCCAGCGAAAAGCTCGCCGCCGCAAAGACGGACCTTGAACAAAAGCGCAGCACAGCAGCATCGAAAGCCAATGCCGTAAAGGTAGCTGAGACCCTCGTCGCTCAAAAGCAGGAAGGCGTTGATACCGCGAACAGCAACCTTGCCGCCAAGAACGACAGCGTAGCAAGTGCCGCCGCCGCTGTTGCCCTAGCAGAGCAGAATCTCGCCAAGGCAAACGGAAAAGTTACCGAAGCCGAAGACCAGGTCAAAGCCGCCCAAAGTAACGTGGCGACCGCAGAGCAGGTCGTCAACCAGAAGCGCGCCGAGCTTAAGGCATCGCAAGAGCAAGCCGCTCAGAGTCAGAAGAAGGTTGATGACGCCAAGGCAGAAACTCTCGTAAAGCAGCAGGCTCTGCAAGATGCAAAGAAGGAACTTGCCAAGTATTCTGCCGATGTTGCTGCGGCTCAGGAAAAGGCTGACAAGGCCCATCAAACGCTTGATGAAGCCACGGCAGCCCAGACGTCTGCCCAGAGTGCTCTCGAAAAGGCGGAGCGCGACGCGGCTGCCAAGAAGCAGGCCCTCGACACCGCGAAGGACAACGCCGAGGCCAAGGCGGCGACCGCGGAGCACGCTGCGAGCGATCTGACCACGGCGAAAAACGACTTTGCTTCAAAGAAGGCCCATGCCGACGCCCTGAGCAACGCGGCCAACAATCTTACCGAGGCCAAGGCGGCCAAGAAGGACGCCGACGCAGCAGTGACTGAGGCCGGAGTCGCCCTTGGTGCGGCAAATGATGCCATCGCGAACGCCGAACAGGCGATCGAGAATTCTCAGGCCGCATCGGATGCCGCTGTCGCTACCCTCGGAAAGCTAAAGTCCATCAACGTCGAAAACGGCATTGCTACTGGCTCTGATGCAAACGCGAATGATACGCTCAATGCCCTCTTTGCCAAGTGCGTCGCCGCCAAGCAGGCAGAACATAACGCAAAGGCCGCACTTGATGCCGCTCAGGCAGACCTTGATGCTGCGACGCCCGCCTACACCGCAGCGCTCAATGCCTACAACGAGGCGAAGGCAAAACGCGTAGCCGCCGAGCAAGCCCTGAAGGACGAGATCGCCCGCCAGGAGCAAGAGGCAGCGAAGGCCGAGCAGGCCAAGATCACGCAGGCTGCCGCTAAGCCGGCTGCTGGAAAGCCGTCTACCGGCAACGCCAAGACGGCCGCCAACTCGGCACTTCCCACCACAGGCGACAATGCTGCGCTCACCGGTGAGACGTTTGTCATCGGAGGTGTCGTGCTCGTAGCCGCTGGCGTCTTCCTGACCGACAAGAAGCGTCGTCAGGAGTAAGGATTTCGGGAGGACGGCTTCTCCTCCCTCCCACCGCTTCGCAAACCCTGCCCAGCATGCGCCGGGGCGCCCATCACGCGGGCGCCCCGGCGTTTTTCATTGCAGGGTCCAAGACACCTGCTCCGGTTTGTCTCGATCTGTAACAGTAAGGGGTCATCTTCGCTGCTAGGTGTTACAGATCAAGACGTTTGAGTTGACCCCGGACGGTTTGTCTCGATCCGTAACAGCAACTCAGCAAAAACGGGTCTAGTTGTTACAGATTGAGATGTTGGCCGGACGGTCCGCTGCCCCGGCAGTCAGTCTCCTTCTGTAGCGAGATGTCATACATTTATTCTGTACTGGACACCCCCAGGGGGTATGGGTGTATAGTATCGGCAGGTTAACATTTCCGACACCACGTCACAGAAAGGAGAAGCCATGGCTCAAGATAAGTTTGACGTAGGCGGCATGACGTGCGCCGCCTGCCAGGCGCACGTGGACCGCGCCGTGAGCAAGCTCGACGGCGTCCAGAACGTCGCGGTCAACCTGCTCGCCGGCTCCATGCTGGTGGACTATGACCCCGCGCAGATCTCTCCCGACGATATCTGCACCGCCGTCGACCGTGCCGGCTACTCGGCCTCGCCCGTCGATGCGGGCACCGGTACCGCCGGCTCAAACGGCAGCACGCAAGCCAGCTCTGGCGCCGCCCATATGGAGTCGCCAACCAAAAAGCTGGAGGCCGCCGCCTCTGCCATGCGCACCCGCCTCATCGTCTCAATCGTATTCCTCATCCCGCTGTTCTACATAGGCATGGGGCACATGCTCGGCTGGCCGCTGCCCGGCATCTTCACCGACCACATCCACAGCATGACGCTCGCCCTCACTGAGCTCGTCCTGCTCATTCCCATCGTCTATGTCAACGACGCGTACTTTATCAACGGGTTTAAATCACTCGCACACGGCGCGCCCACCATGGACGCCCTCATCGCCGTGGGCGCCACCGCCTCCATCGTCTGGTCGTTCTACGCCATGTTCATCATGGCCGACCAGCTAGCCGCGGGCCAGGTCCACGAGGCCATGATGACGGGCATGGACAATCTGTATTTTGAGAGTGCGGGCACAATCCTGTCGCTCGTCACCGTGGGCAAATACCTCGAGACGCGCAGCAAATCCAAAACCGGCGGCGCCATCGAAGCGCTGATCGACCTGGCGCCCAAGACCGCGACCGTCGTGGCCGAGGACGGCACCGAGTCCACCGTCGACGTCGACGCCATCCTTCCCGGCCATGTCCTGCGTGTGCGCCCCGGCGAGTCTATCCCTGTCGACGGCGTAGTACTCGAGGGCGCGTCGGCCGTGGACGAGAGTGCGCTCACCGGCGAGTCCATCCCCGTGGAAAAGACCGCCGGCGACACCGTCAACGCCGCCACGGTCAACCGCACCGGATCGTTTACCTTCCGCGCCACGCGCGTGGGCGCCGACACGTCGCTTGCCAAGATCATCCAGCTCGTCGAGGACGCCAACGCCACCAAGGCGCCCATCGCCCGCATGGCCGATAAGGTCGCCGGCGTGTTTGTGCCCGTGGTGTTCGTAATCTCGGCCGTGACCTTTGCGGTGTGGATGGCACTGACCGGCAGCGTGAACGAGGCGCTCACCTCCGCCGTGGCGGTGTTGGTGATCAGCTGTCCGTGCGCACTCGGCCTGGCCACGCCCGTCGCCATCATGGTGGGCACCGGCAAGGGCGCCGAAATGGGCATCCTGTTCAAAAGCGCCGAGGCGCTGGAAAACCTACGCAGCGTGGGCACCGTGGTGCTCGACAAGACGGGCACGGTCACCCGCGGCAAGCCGGCCGTGACCGATATTGTGGTTGCCGCGCGCGCCGACGGCTCGCCCGCCATGAGCGAAAAGGCGCTGCTCAAGTTAGCCGCCGCGCTGGAGCGCTCGAGCGAGCACCCGCTGGCCGAAGCGATTATGGCCGAGTGCGAGGCGCGCGGAATCGTGGCGCGCATGGTCGAGGACTTTGCCGCAGTGCCTGGACGAGGCGTTACGGCGCGCGAGGGGCAGAATGTCATCGCAGCCGGCAACGTGCGCCTGATGAACGAGCTGGGCGCGGAGGTGCCCGCCGGTCTTGCCGAGCAGTTCGCTGCCGAAGGCAAGACGCCGCTGTTCTTTGCCAAGAACGGTGAGCTTGTCGGCACCATCGCCGTGGCCGACGAGGTCAAAGAGACGAGCGCTGCTGCCATCGCCGCATTGCGCAAGCTCGGCGTCGATGTGCGTATGCTCACCGGCGACAACCGCGTGACGGCCGAAGCCATCGCCCGCCGCGTGGGACTGAGCAGCGAACAGGTCATCGCCGACGTCCTCCCCGCCGACAAGGAACGCCACGTGCGCGAACTGCAGGGTGCGGGCAGCAAGGTCGCCATGGTGGGCGACGGCATCAACGACTCCCCCGCCCTG
>USAY01000055.1 GCA_900552755.1 uncultured Collinsella sp. | reverse complement strand
ATGGCAGAGATGCCAAACAGGTTGTCGTTGAACACATAAAGAATGAGCAGCGACACGGCAACGACCACGATCTGCTTGACGGCGATGATAATGGCACCGCGGGCAGCGGCGGCAGGAGCGCTCTTAAACGAAATCGTCGTACCGACGATGAGCAAAAAAGCGCCCACGAGCGGGCCCGCGCCCTGCTGGGTCATGCCAAGCGTAAAGCTGCCGAGCGTTTTGAACAGGTCGGGGAATAGCGTGTTGAGCAGGCAGCCCAGCAAAAGCGGCACCAAAATATTGGCACCCGGGATGGAGGACATCTTAAAGAACGGCTCCTTTGCCGCCGGCGCCTCCACCGCAGTCGATTCACTCATATATATCTCCTTTGGATGCATGCGAATCGTAGCCGCACGCGCCTATGTCAGAAAGAAGGCGACGGTCCCGAGTCGCAGGAGCCGTCGCCGAATAATCATCGCGGGGTATTACCCGTCCAGGACGATGCCGCCGTCGCAGTCACCGATCTCGCCGTTCACGAAGCTGGCGAGGTCGGAAGCGAAGAACAGCACCATCTGCGCAGGCTCGCTGGCCTGGGCGGCGCGGCCCAGAGGGATACCGTTGATGATGCGCTGAGAGCTCTCGTCAGAGAGAATCGAGGTCATATCGGTCAACGTGAGCGACGGGCACACGGCGTTGCAGCGAACGCCGAACTTGCCGCCTTCCTTGGCGACTGCCTTGGTTAGACCGTTAACACCGGCCTTGGAGCTAGCGTAGGCAGCGGTGCCGAGCAGGCCGCCGCCGATCTTGCCCGCAACAGAGCTCACGTTGACGATAGTGCCGGCATGGGCCGCCTTAAAGTGCGGGTACACGGCGTTCATCATAGTGAAGGTACCGTTGAGGTTGATGTCGATGGTGCGACGCCACTCGGTGTCATCGATCTCGTCAAACTTCTTGGTGCTGATGACGCCAGCGCAGTTGATCAGGATGTTGGTTTGCGGCAGGTCCGTAAAAATCTGCTCGACGGTCTCGCGCGCCTTGGGCGCATCGGCGACATCGAGCTGATAGAACTTGTTGCCCTCGCCAAGCTCGGCCACCGCGGCCTCGCCCTTAGCAGCGTTCCTTGCGATGAGCGCGACGCGTCCGCCGCCCGCGACGATGCCCTTGGCGATCTCGAGGCCAATGCCCTGAGTGCCGCCCGTGACAATCGCGGTCTTGCCCGTGAAGTCAAATGCCATGACTCCATCCCCCTTTAATTTAGGTGTCTCCTTGCGGGAAGTTGGAGCATCGCACGTGGCGATTATATGAGTCCCAGTCGTCATGGTGGTGACAACCCCTCGCCTAACCGCGTGTATAATAGTTATTTGAAACGCTTCATCAATTGAATGATTTTAAGTCTTAATGAGCTCTTAATATTGCCCACTGTATGAGGCCCGCGTATTGGGGTATCATCTTCCACCGAAAATAGTTTCTAGTGTTAGGGGTTTTCGGTGGAAGATACCGATTTCCGTGAGCTTGGGCGTCAGCTCCTTACCGAGTTCGGCAGTATGCATCAGCGCATTTCACGCTTTGCGGACAAAGCCCTCGGCGGCGAGATGGCCGTCATGCGCGCCCTCATACTCGCCGGCGGTTCGCTCACGCCGAGCGAACTCGCTGATCGTGCCTGGGTCTCGAGCGCCCGCATCGCCAATATCCTACGCGCTCTCGAGGCCAAGGGCTGGGTCGAGCGCGAGCACTCAAAGACCGACCGTCGTCGCGTACACGTCACGGTGACCGACAAAGGATTCCAGGATCTCGAAATCAAACGTCGGGAATTCGAGAAGCGCACCGCGGCTTTCCTCGAGCAGCTCGGCGAAACAGATACCCAAGAGATGGTGCGCCTTCTTAGACGTGCCAACGAAATTATCGACCGCAATCAAGAAAGGAGAGATGCCGAGTGAGGATTCTCAAGCTCTTTAAAAAGCATGTCCTGGCACTGTTCGCAGCTATCGTACTTATCGTAATCAGCTGCAACGCCGACCTGGCGCTGCCTACCTATATGAGCGACATCGTCGACGTGGGCGTGCAGCAAGGCGGCATTGCCTCGCCCGTGCCCGACACCATTCGCGCCGAATCGCTCGACGACCTCGAACTCTTTATGCGCGCCAAGGACGCCAAAGCTGTGGAGGCCGTGTTTGGCAAGGCAGACAAGAACGGCATTCGAACGTACAAGGGCACCGAGGAAGAGCGTGCCGACGGCAGCAAGATTGCCGACATTATGAGCCTGCCTGAGACCGTCGTGCTCGCCTTCAACCAGGGCATCGACGCCGACTCCATGGGCGACATGACCGGCACGTCCAGCGAGAAAGACAGCGACGCCGCTCAGGCCATGCCCACGCCCGAGCAAATGGCGGCGATGACGCCCGAGCAGCTCGCCGAGATGCAGCAGAAGGCCGCAGCGGCGCAGAATATGCAAAAGCAGATTGATGCCGACGGCGGTAAGATCACCATGAAGGGTCTGCGTCTAGGCGTTGAAGGCGGCCTAATCGACCAGGGCAAGCTCGTCGAGGGCGCCAACGATATGGCGGACAAAATGGGCTCCATGTCGGGCTCCATCGTGACCCAACGCGCCGTGAGCTATGTGCAGGACGAGTACAAGGCACAGGGCATCGACCCCGCCGACGTGCAGAACGCCTACCTGGGCCGCATGGCGACCACGATGTTTGGGCTGTGTCTGGTGTCGCTGGTCGCCACCATCCTGACCGGTGCCGTTGCTTCGCGCACTGCCTGCTCCATCGCCCGCGACCTGCGCCGCGAGACCTTCAACAAGGTTATGCACTTCTCGCCGGCCGAGGTGGGCAAGTTTAGCCAGGCCTCGCTCATCACCCGCTGCACCAATGACATTCAGCAGATCCAGATGGCCGCAACCCTGTTTATCCGCATGTGTCTGATGGCCCCCGTCATGGGCATCGTCGCCGTCATGCGCGTCCTGGCCAACCATACCGGCCTGGAGTGGACCATCGCCGTTGCCATCATCGCGGTCTCGGCCGTCGTCGGCGTGCTCATGGGCCTCACCATGCCCAAGTTCAAAAAGATGCAAAGTTACGTGGACCGCGTGAACCTTACCGCCCGCGAGCTGCTCGACGGCCTTATGCCTATCCGCTCGTTCAACCGCGAGGAGCATGAGCTCGAGCGTTTTGACAAGGCTTCGCTCGACCTGATGACCACGCAGCTCTACACCAACCGAGCCATGAGCTTTATGATGCCGCTCATGATGCTGGTCATGAACTGCATCACCGTGCTTATCGTCTGGTTTGGCGCGCAGGGCGTGTCCGACGGCGTGATGCAGGTCGGCAACATGATGGCGTTTATCTCCTACACCATGCAGATCGTCATGGCGTTTATGATCCTCACCATGGTTTCGGTCATCCTGCCCCGCGCCGAGGTCGCAGCCGAGCGCGTGGAAGAGGTCATCACCTGCCCCACGAGCATCAACGACCCCTCCTCGCCCAAACTGCCCGCGACCAGCGCGTCACGCGGTGAACTCACCTTCCGCGACGTGAGCTTCCAGTATCCCGATGCCCGCGCCGATGTCATCAGCGGCGTGAACTTCACCACGCATGCCGGTCAGATGCTCGGCATCATCGGCTCCACGGGCTCGGGCAAGTCCACGCTCGTGCAGCTGATTCCGCGCCTGTACGACGTCACAGGCGGCAGCATTTCGCTCGACGGCATCGACGTGCGTGACATGACCCTTTCCGAGCTACGCCGCCGTATTGGTTATATCCCGCAGCAGGGTCGCCTGTTCTCGGGCACCGTCGAGAGCAACCTCAAGTTTGCCGGCGATATGGTGAGTGACGAGGATATGCGCCAGGCGGCACGCGTCGCCCAGGCGGAGGACTTTATCGCCGAGCGCGAGGGCGGCTACGACTCCCCCATCAGCCAGGGCGGATCCAATGTCTCGGGCGGCCAGCGCCAGCGCCTGGCCATCGCCCGCGCGTTGGCCAAAAAGCCCGAGGTCGTGGTGTTCGATGACTCGTTTAGTGCCCTCGACTACAAGACCGACGCGCGCCTGCGCGAGGAGCTGGCCAAAAACGTTACCGACGCCGCACTCGTGGTCGTGGCCCAGCGCATCGCGACCATCATGCACGCCGACCAGATTATCGTGCTCGACGACGGCCACGTGGTGGGCACTGGCACACACGAGGAGCTGCTGCACAGCTGCCCGGCGTACCTGGAGATCGCACAGTCGCAGCTTTCCGCCGAGGAGCTGGGGCTTACCCAAGAAGAAATTGCAGCCGTCACGGAAGGAGGCGAGCGCTAATGGCAGACGAGACCAAGACTCAGATTCCCAAGCCCACCCGCCGGCGCGGTCCTATGGGCCGTATGGGTGGCATGGGCCGCGGCGAAAAGGCCAAGGACTTTAAAGGCACCATGAGGCAGCTGCTCGGCTATATCGGCCAGCACAAGATTGCCGTGTTTGCTGCCGTCGCCTTTGCCGTGTGCTCGGTCATCTTTAACATTGTGGGGCCCAAGGTGCTCGGCCAGGTTACCACCAAACTGTTCGAAGGCCTGGTTGCCAAGGTCAACGGCACCGGCGACGTCGACTTTGACTGGATCGCCAAGACGCTCGGCTTTTTGCTCTGCCTGTATCTGGCAAGCTCTGTTTGCAGCCTCATCCAGGGCTGGCTCATGACCGGCGTCACGCAAAAGATCTGCTATCGCATGCGCAAGGAGATCGCCGCCAAGATCGCTGTCGTTCCAATGAGCTACTTCAACGGCCACAGCAAGGGCGACGTGCTCAGCCGCATCACCAACGACGTCGATACGCTGGGCCAGTCGCTCAACCAGAGCGTGACCCAGCTCATCACGTCGGTGACGCAGATTATCGGCGTGCTCGTCATGATGCTGTCGATCAGCCTGCCGCTCACCGGCGTCACCGTGCTCACGCTGCCGGCCGCCGCGATTATCCTGACCGTAATGATTCACTTCTCGCAGCCATACTTCCGAGAGCAGCAGCAGGTTCTGGGTGCCGTCAACGGCATTATCGAGGAGGATTTTGCCGGCCAAAACGTCATTCAGGTGTTCGACCGCGCCGAGGCCTCAATCGAGGAGTTCGACCGTCAAAACGACCGCCTCTTTATTAGTGGCTGGCGCTCGCAGTTCCTGTCGGGCCTGATGATGCCGCTTATGAGCTTGGTGGGCAACATGGGCTACGTGGGCGTCGTCGTGGTGGGCGCGCAGCTCGCACTGACCGGCAATGCCACGCCCGGCGACATCCAGAGCTTTATCCAGTACGTTCGCAACTTTACGCAACCCGTGCAGCAGCTGGGCAACGTGAGCAACACGATGCAGTCGATGGCCGCCGCCACCGAGCGCGTCTTTGAGTTCCTGGCCGCGCCCGAGGAGGAGCAGAAGGCCGACGCGCAGATTCCCGAGAAGCGCCCCGGCCACGTGGTGTTTGACCATGTCAAGTTTGGCTACACGCCCGACAAGACCATCATCCACGACTTTAGCTGCGAGGCGCAGCCCGGCCAGACCATCGCCATCGTCGGCCCCACCGGCGCCGGCAAGACCACGCTCATTAAGCTGCTGCAGCGCTTCTACGACGTGGACGGCGGCTCGCTGCGTGTCGAGGGCGTCGATGTGCGCGACTGGGACCGCGCGGCACTGCGCGGCGAGTTTGCCATGGTGCTGCAGGACACCTGGCTGTTTAACGGCACCATCCGCGAGAACATCCGCTACGGACGCCCCGACGCGAGCGATGCCGAGGTCGAGGCCGCTGCGCGCGCCGCACGCTGCGACCACTTTATTCATACGCTCGCCGGTGGCTACGACTTTATGATCAACGAGGAGGGCACTAACCTGTCGCAGGGTCAGCGCCAGCTCGTGACCATCGCCCGCGCCATTTTGGCCGACCGTCCGGCGCTGATTCTGGACGAGGCGACCTCCAACGTCGATACCCGCACCGAGGAGCTCATCCAGCGCGCCATGGATGCGCTGATGCAGGGCCGCACGAGCTTTGTCATCGCGCACCGCCTGTCCACGATCCGCAACGCCGACGTGATCTTGGTAATTCGCGACGGCGACATCGTCGAGAAGGGTACACACGACGAGTTGCTCGCCCAGGGCGGCTTCTACGCCGACCTGTACAACTCGCAATTCGACGAGGCGGCGTAAATTCTGTCGCAAGGAACGAATAACGCCCGAGAACGGGGGCGCAGGACAACCTGCGCCCCCGTTTTTTCGTCCACGGCACTCGAATTAGCTCTCTTGGGGCCCGATTGACAGCCCCTTCCGGACCCTGTGGCCAAAAAAGGTCAAATATGAGTACTGTTACATTTTTAGTAGCAGCCAAAACCGCCTCAAATGACCTCTTTGCGGCTTCTATACGCCTTCAAATTAATCAAAACGCCCGTTAACATGCTTCTGTGTGCCAACGTTAATGAACATATTTGCTGTTATGCCTATTATCTTGTAAGCTCGATATGAGACTACGCCAGCAACAGTACTCATATTTGCCATTTTTTGCCCACGGGGTATGCCGCAGAAGATCCAACTTGCTCCAGCGTGCCGTACGCCGACCCCCTTCCGGCGAGTGCCGACATTTTCCCAGATAAAACCGACCAAAATAAACCTGTCCCTTTTTGGTAGGTTTCGGGGTGACAAGGGGTTGCACTTTAGCGTGCGACAGCGGATAATGCCGAGCATTCGAGAATTCGCCAATTGTTGCCGTTAATTGATAAAGGAGGCCCCATATGGCCATGGAATTCAAGCGCAGGTTGCCGATCCCCATGGAGATCCGCGAGGAAATGCCGCTTTCCGCCGAGCTTACCGCCAAAAAGCAGGCATTCGACGCCGAGGTCGTCAAGGTCTTTACCGGCGAGGACGCACGCAAAGTGCTCATCATCGGCCCGTGCTCTGCCGACCGCGAGGACTCGGTGCTTGAATACATGAACCGACTGGCCAAGGTCGCCGAAGAGGTCAAGGACAAGCTCATCATCATTCCGCGTGTCTACACCAACAAGCCGCGCACCAAGGGCACCGGCTACAAGGGTCTGCTGCACAACCCCAACCCCGAGGCTCCCGACGATCTGCTCGAGGGCGTCAAGGCCATCCGTCATATGCACCTGCGCGTTATTGAGGAAACGGGCTTCTTCACCGCCGACGAGATGCTCTATCCGTCCAACTACCAATACCTCGTTGACCTGCTGAGCTATGTTGCCGTGGGCGCACGCTCGGTCGAAAACCAGGAGCATCGCCTGGTGTCGAGCGGCATTTCGGTACCCGTTGGCATGAAGAATCCCACTGCCGGCTCTACCACCGTTATGCTCAACTCCATTTACGCCGCGCAGGCGCACCAGAGCTTCATCTTCCGCAACTGGGAGGTCGAGTGCGACGGCAATCCGCTCGCGCACGCCGTTATGCGTGGCTACATCGGTCTCGATGGGCGCACCTACCCCAACTACCACTACGAACACCTGGAGCGCCTGGCCGAGCGCTACACCGAGCACGCCGGCTATGCCAATCCGGCAGCGGTCATCGACTGCAACCACGACAACTCGGGCAAGCGCCCGCTGGAGCAGTATCGCATTTGCAAGGAGGTACTCGACAGCTGCCGCCGCAACGAGTCCATCTCCAAGCTGGTCAAGGGCTTTATGATCGAGTCCTACCTGGAGGACGGCAACCAGCCGGTCGACGGCGGCGTCTTTGGCAAGTCGATCACCGACCCGTGCCTGGGTTGGGAAAAGACCGACTACCTCATCCACGAGATCGCGGAGCGTATTTAGTTACGCGGTTTTACCAAACCGCGTAACGGCTCGACGCTGCAAACCCGCCAGGGCGGCAATCTGCCTTTCAACTTCGGCGGCATGATCAAAAGATCAATGCCGCCTCGTTTCAAGGCACCTTGCTCGCTCTGGCGGGTTTTCGCTGACGTTTTTCGACCTGCATCGTTGCCAGGGTTGGCACCAATGACTAATGCGGTAACTAGCTACGTCGGTCCGCTTGACCGGCTGGGTTTCCGAGGTGCAGCAGATTGCCCTGAAAGAGGAGGGCATAGACCTTAAGGGTCATGCCCGACGATTGAAGGGCAAGGTGCCGTGCCTCGGGAAGACAGACAGTTACGCCGAGGGCTCCTGCTGCGTAATGCAGTGGATATTTCCACCACCGAAGACGACCTGCTCGGACTGAACGCCGACGCACTTGTAGACGCCCTCGCCCCAGACCTCGTCGTAGATCTTCTGGAGCGTGTCAACGGCAAGCTGATCGTTCTCGTCGCCGTACTGCGGGACGATAACGCCGTGGTTGGTGACCAGGTAGTTCATGTAGGAGGCGATCAGCGGCTCGTTGGCAACGCACGGCTCGGCGTTCTCGTCGGCGTCGATGGTGTCGCAGGAAGCCTGGTCCATGAACAGCGGGTTCACAGGCATACAGAGCTTGTAGACCTTCATCTTGCGGCCCTTGGCGTCAACGGCGTTGGAGAGGGTCTCGTAGACAGCATGGCATTGCTCGTAGAACGGATACTCGGGATCGTCGGTCCAGATGCAGGCCATGACGCCCGGAGCGATGAACGTAGCGACATCATCGATGTGGCCGTTGGTCTCCTCGGGGTCGATGCCCTCCTTGACCCAGATGACCTTCTCGACACCCAGGTAATCCTTGAGGTGCTCGTCCATATAGGCGCGAAGTTCCTCACTCCAGGGCTCAAACTTCCTCTTGAACTTGGGCCAGATGGACTCGGGATCCTCTTCCTCCTCCAGAACCGCAGAGCAGGTGCGGCCTGGGGAAAGCAGGCACTGGTCGGTCACGACCACAGTGCCTTCGCCGTCGACGGTAATGGAACCGCCCTCGAGGATCATGTCATCGGGACGATAGCGACGGCAGCCGGAAAGCTCAGCCATCTTAAGGGCAATCTGCTCGTCCTTGTCCCACGGGAAATAGAGGCCGTCGACGAGGCCGCCGTAGGCGTTGAAGTGCCAGTGGTTGGCGCGCTTATCGCCCTTGCCATTGATAACAAAAGTGGCAGCGGTGTCGCGGAACCAAGCGTCGTCGGTGGTCATCTCGATAACGGTGACGTTCTCGTCTTCCTCAAAGGCGGCCTTGCAGTTGGCGTAGTCGGCCTGGTTGGCGCACATGGTGACCGGGGTGAACTCGGCAATAGCGCGAGCGATGGCGGCATACTGCTTCTGGGCCGGCTTGGCACCATGGGCCCAAGTGTCGGTGCGATGGGGCCAACCCATCCACACGCGATCCTGCGGGGCGAATTCAGCAGGCATAAAGTAGCCGTCGGCCTTAGGGGTGGACTCGGACTCGGTGATCGTACGCATAAGATTTCCTCCAAATCGAACGATCGCTTGCTGCAGGCGGGTTACCCGCAGCCTAAAACCAAGAGGTGGCGGACGCCCGTTCCCCGGCAAAGGTCGGGGCGCCCGGCGCCGGTTTTCACGGAGTCGCACCGGCAAGCGACGACGTAACCTGGCGCGCGGAGACAAAACGCACGAAGGATACGGAAGAGAGATTGGGGCGGGCGGTGGTTACCAGAGCTATCGTTCACACCCACCCCGGGGAATGGTCAAGTAGCGAGGAGGGTTGGAGCCCCGAATCCGGGTGCTCTAGTCCTCTTCGGCCTCGGCGGCCTCCTCAGCGAGACGCTGAGCAGCCAGCTCGGGGGTGAGACCCTTGTACTCGGTCTCGCGACCCTTAGCACTGACGACGCGGACAACCTCGCCAATAAGCAAAAGCACGATGAAGATAACGATCATCGGGACCTTATCGCCAATCTCATCGACAGAGAACGGAATCAGCGTTGCAACGATAGCCAGAATCAGCTCGATGCAGGGAATAGCCAGCATGACCTTCATCATGGCACCCTTAAACGGGAACGTGAAGATGCGCTCGCGGTTCGGGTCGTTCTTGCGAAGGTTGAGGAACGCCGGGAACATCGGGATATAAGTGAGCAGCAGAAAGACGACGGAGGTGCCGAAGAGCATCCAGAAAACACCGTTGGAGATGGCGTCAATGGGAACCAGCTGCAGGCACAGCACCAGGGAGGCAACGATGGCGTTGACCAGGTTGGCGCCGTTGGGCATATCGTCATCCGAGATCATCGAGGCAAAGACCTTGGGCATGTTGCCGTGCTCGGCAGCGTAGCGAGCAACGGAGTTGACACCAAAGGACCAAGCAGCCATGTTGGCAAACAGGGTGATCAGGAAGGCGATGCAGATGATCTTAAAGATCATGGAGTCGCCCACCATGGTCTGGACAGCGTAAATCATGCCGTAGTCGGGATCGATGGAATCGGCCGGCACAGCAGCGCCGATGCCAAAACCAGCGAACAGGTAGATCACGGCGATAGACAGGCCGCCAACGATGATAGCCTTGGGGATATCGCGAGCGGGATCGGCCATATCGTCGGTCATGGTGCAGATGACCTCGAAGCCCATGAAGTTAAAGATGATGATCGACAGGTAGCCGAGCGCGTTGGTGTTGGTGAGCTCGGGCAGGAAGGTGGTAGCGGACATGTCGTTCGCAAAACCGTTCTCCATGGCATACCAAATACCCAAAGCGCCGACGATAACGGCAACGGCAACCTTGATGATGGCGCCGCCGTTCAGGACCCACTCGGAGTCGGCCGCCTTGGAGCGACCCATGAGGTAGACGATCCACACAAAGGCAAGATCGATACCCAACTTGGCGATCAGATTGAACTCGACGCCAAAGACCATGCCCAGAATGTCGGGGAACATGGTAGCCAGCGAGGCGATCCACAGCGGGTAGTTAACCCAGTAGTAGTACGAGATGCGGGCGCCCCACTTGTCGCCCAGGCCATCACGTACCCAGTCGTAAATGCCGCCCTCGTCGTCATAGGTGGTGCCGAGCTCGGCAACGACCATGCCATAAGGGAGCAGGAAGGTCAGGATCAGGAAGATCCACCAGAAGAACTGCTGGTTGCCAATGGCAGCAGCGGGAGCGGCGGCCTCGCAAACGAAGACGACGCAGATGATGGTCGAAATGACCGTCAAGAAGGAAAGCTTTTTCTTTCCGTCACTCATAATAAGTCCTTTGCTCAGTCGTTTTCAGACAGGGCGCCAGTGCTCATGCGCAGTGGCGCAGATGATGGGCGGCAAGAGACGAGCATCTGCCGCCCATCAGGAAGAAAGGCGATAGCTTAGAGCTGCTCGAGAGCGTCGAGAGCGGCGTGGAGCTCTGCCTTGGCGGAGTACTCGACGTTCTCGTCGTTGAGCGGGGTGCGATTGCCGAGGGCAGCCAGGATGGCGCGGATGGAGTGCTTGCGGTTCTCGGCCTCGACCCAGCACAGGGAGCGCTCGGGATCGTCCATGACCTCGTCGACAACTTCCTCGTTGCGGGTAGCAGGCAGGCAGTGCATGAACTTGGAGTTCGGACCGGCGAAGTTCATCATGTCCATGGTGACCTGATACTTGGGATAGAACACGTCCATGTAGTTCTCGCCCGAGACCTCCTCGTCGTACAGGCCATACCACACGTCGGTGTAGACGAAGTCAGCACCCTTGATGCAGTCGATCTCGTCGGAGATGACGATGGAGCCGCCGGAGACCTTGCAGTTCTCCTCGGCGATGGCCATCATCTGCTTGCCGAACTCGGCGCGCTCCTCGACGCTGCCAACGTGTAGGCCGCCGTCGGGGATCTGGTGGCCCTTAGGTCCAAACTGGACAAACTTCATGCCGACCTTGGAAGCGATGAACATGAGGGAGACGCAGACCTGGGTGGCGTCGCCGATGAAGGCCAGGGTGCAGTCCTCGATCTTCTTGCCCTCGGGGAGGTTCTCGAGCATGGTCATGAGGTCGCCCATCTCCTGCGTGGGATGGTTGAACTCGGACATGCCGTTGATGACGGGCACAGCGGAGCCCTCGGCGAGGCCGACGACGTCCTTGTGGCGGTCAACGCGAGCCATCATGATGTCGAGCAGCGAGCCCATAACGCGAGCGGTGTCGCCCAGGGACTCGTGACCGCCGAGCTGGATGGTGCCAGGGCCATAGAACTGAGCATGGCCGCCGAGGTCGGTCATAGCGGTCTCGAAGGAAAGACGGGTACGAGTGGAGACCTGCTGGAAGATCATGCCAAGGCTCTTGTTACGGAGCAGGTGAGGATAGAAACCGTCAACCTTGATGGCCTTCTTCATTGCCAGGCCAAGATCCTCGATAGCGAGAATCTGCTCTTTGGTGAAGTCATTAGTGTCGAGAAAATCCTTGGGCAGCGCCATTGCGATTCCTTTCCGTCGGCAGCACCGACTTTCCTTGTGGACACGATCTATTTCGCATCCGCTTTGTC
>USAY01000054.1 GCA_900552755.1 uncultured Collinsella sp. | reverse complement strand
TTGGAAACAATACCGAGGAGGCTGCGTTGAAGAAAAGCAATCTGGGCTATGTGCTGGTGCTGGTCGCCGCGCTTATGTGGGGCAGCATCGGAATCTTTGTAAACGGCATCTCGGCCATGGGCGTTTCGTCCCAGAGCATGGCTGCCTTTCGCTTGTTGGTCGGAGCGCTTATCTTGGCGCCGGTCCTGATGTTTATGGGCTGCCGTCCGGGTGAGGGGTCTACCGTGGCTCAGGGTCCGCTGGCCCTGTTCAACGCAAGCCCCAAAGAGCTCGTCCCCTGCGCGCTTGTCGGTATCGTCGGTCTGGCCGCCGCCAACACCTGCTATTACGAGTGCATGGGCGAGGTCGGCATGTCCACGGCCTCGGTGCTGCTTTACACCTCGCCGGTGTTTGGTGTCATGCTCGGCCGCGTACTTTATCGCGAGGACGTGACCCCCAACAAGCTCGTTGCCATTGTCTTTAACATCGTTGGCTGCGTGCTTGCAGTGACCAATGGCGACCTTTCCGGTTTCCATTTTTCGGTTTGGGGCGTCACGTCGGGCGTGATTGCAGGCCTTTGTGGTGCGTCGCTCGCGGTGTTTAGCCGGATAGCAACCAAGACGGTCCACCCGCTGGCTGTCACGTTTTGGGGCTTTGTTTTTGGCGGTGCGGTTATGGCGGCTATCGCGGCTCCGTGGCCGGATGTCGCCGCGGCAATGTCGCCACAGCTGCTGCTGCTGTTCCTTGGCTTTGGACTCATCCCCACAGCCGTTGCTTACATCTTATATATGCAGGGTCTGTCCATGGGGCTCGAGACATCGAAAGTTCCCGTCGTAATGTCATTCGAGACGGTCGTCACCGTACTGTTGGGCATTGGTGTCTACGCCGAGCCCGCCGGCGCGATCAAAGTCCTGGGCATCGTGCTGGTGCTCGCGTCCATCCTGATTATGAACACCGACTTCTCTAAGCTGCGCAACAGTGTGTTTGTCGGTCATGTCATTGAGAGCATGACCTTTAAGCCCAACGCGTGGTGGACGGAGAAATCGCAGGACATGGATCTGTTCCGCGAGCGCACCGGCATCGCGCTGGAGCCCACCGTGCAGGAAAGCCCCTGGTACTTCGTGCGATAGGGGATTGCGCGCAGGGTCTGACCTGGGGTTATCCAGCTAGCGCCGGCCTACCCAGTCCAACGTTTCGAGTACGTTAAACCCGTCAACGGTCGATTTTCACCCGCGAACGGTCTTTATACTAATTAGCAATATAAGCAACGTATAAGACGTTATAATGACCATAACGAAAAGGAGGAGGCAAGATGAATCAGATCATTCTCGCATCTCATGGCGGCCTGGCCGCAGGCGCCAAAGACACGCTCGAGATGGTTCTCGGTGACGTGTCGAACGTCCACGTTGTGTCGCTTGCTCGTGACGACAAGGAGCCCATCACCAATAAGGTGGACGCCATGATCGCCACGTTCAACGCGGACGACACCGTCTATGTGCTGACCGATATGCTCGGCAGCTCGGTCAACAACAACATGGTCGAGCTTTCCAAGAACGGCACGAAGTTCACGGTTGTCAGCGGTTTCAACATCCCGCTGGCGCTCACGCTCGCTATGAGCCCCGTCCCCGTCAAGGGCGCCGAGCTCGCGGCCCTCATCAACGAGGCCCGCACCGGTCTGACCAACCCCAACGCACCGGTCGAGGCCGCCGCGGCTCCCGCCAAGAAGGCCAAGGCGTCCCGTCACAGCTCCGGTCCCGCCAAGATCGTCCTCGCACGTCTTGACTACCGTCTGCTGCACGGCCAGGTCGTCTTTACCTGGACCACCAAGGTTCAGGCCGAGCGCATCATCGTCGTCGACAACGCTGCCGCCAACGATGACATCAAGAAGGGCGCTCTTAAGCTGGCCAAGCCCCAGGGCGTGCGCCTGAACGTCTTCACCGTCGAGCGTGCCCTCGCCAAGATGGACAAGCTCAACACCCTCGGCGAGCGCGTCATGTTCGTCTTTGGCAACACTGCCGAGATGTTGCAGTTCTGCCAGGGCTACAAGCTCGATGCCATCAACCTGGGCGCCACCGCCAACCACGACGGTGCCGATCAGGTCGGCGGCAAGGACAGCTCCGTCTTCCTCGACGCCACCCAGAAGGCCGACGTCAACCAGCTGCTCGACATGGGCATTAAGCTCTATGTCCAGCAGACCCCTACGTATCAGAGCGTCGACATCGACGCCAAGCTGTAATCAACCAGGCTTTTGCCTGACTGAAAGGAGAAGGGTATGAATACGTTCATCAGTGCGGTGCTCGTCGGCCTCGTCGGCGTGTTCTGCATGTGGGACTCCCGCCTGCTCGGTCGTCTTAACTTCGAGCAGCCCCTCGTTGGCGCTACGCTCGTCGGTCTGCTGCTGGGCGATGTGCCCACCGGCCTTGCCGTCGGCGCCGCCGTCGAGCTCGTGTCCATGGGCCTGGTGCAGGTCGGTGCCGCCGTTCCGCCCGATATGGTCCTGGGCGGCATCGTGGCCGCTGCCTTCGCGTGCCTGACCGATGCTTCCGCCGAGACCGCCATGACGATCGCCATCCCGGTCGCCGTCCTGGGTCAGCTTCTCGGCATCGTGTTCCGTTCCATCATCGCCGCCCTCACCCATGTGGCAGATAGCGCGATCGATAACGGAAAGTTCAAGACCGCCTACCGTATGCACATCTGCGCCGGCTCCGGTCTGTACGCCGTCATGTACTTCCTGCCGATCTTCCTCGCCGTCTTTGTTGGCACCGACCTGGTTCAGGCCATCGTCAACATGGTTCCCGAGTGGCTGTCCACCGGTCTTAACGTTTCGACCAAGATCATGACCGCCTACGGCTTGGCCCTGCTGCTCACCATGATGATCAAGAAGGGTATGACTCCGTTCCTGTTCATCGGTTTCCTGCTCGCCGCTTACCTCAACCTGTCCGTCATCGCGGTCGCTCTGATCGGTGTGTGCCTGGCTGTCGTCTTCATGGGCTTCAAGTTCAACGGTTCCCATGCAGCCGCCGGTGTCGATTCCGACTACGATCCGCTCGAAGACGACGAAGACTAAGGAGGAACACACTATGGCAACCGCAACCAAGGACGTGTCCCTGAACAAGAAGGTCAGCCAGTTCTTCTGGCGCTCCTGGGCCATCCAGGCCTCTTGGAACTACGAGCGTCAGATGAACATGGGCTTCCTCTACGGCATGGTTCCCACGCTCGATCGCCTCTATCCGGACGAGTCCGACCCCAAGCAGCTCGCTGCTAAGAAAGAGGCTTACCACCGTCACATGGCGTTCTACAACTGCACCCCGCAGACGAGCGCTTTCATCCTGGGCCTCTCCGCCTCCATGGAGGAGGAGTACGCCAAGGACCCCGAGAACTTCGATCCCGATTCGATCAACGCGGTCAAGACCTCCCTCATGGGTCCGCTTTCCGGCATCGGTGACTCCTTCTTCCAGGGCACCATCCGCGTTATCGCCTTTGGTCTGGGCGTTCAGCTGGCTCAGCAGGGCTCCATCATGGGCCCGATCCTGGCCATGCTCATCTCCATCGTCCCCTCTGTGCTGATCACTTGGTTCGCAGCCAAGATGGGCTATCAGGGCGGCCACGAGTACCTGAGCAAGCTTCAGGGCGGCGACCTCATGGAGAAGCTCATGTATGTCTGTGGCATCGTGGGTCTTATGTCCGTGGGCGGCATGATCGCCACGCTGATCGGCGCCACTACCCCGCTGCAGTTCGCTGAGGGTACCGTCGTTATCCAGGACATCCTGGACGGCATGATGCCCCAGATGATCTCCCTCGGCCTCACCGGCCTTATGTACTGGCTCATCAAGAAGAACGTCAACACCGGTTGGCTTCTCGTGATCGCCATCGTGGGCGGCATCGCCCTCTCCGCGGCCGGCATCCTGGCCTAGTCGCGACCAAGCGTCTAACCGCTTTCCCCCGGGGGCCTGCCTGGCATCCCATACCCCAGGCAGGCTTCCATCCCCAAAATGTGACAAAGGGACAGTTCCTTTGTCGCATCCTCAACGGGCCGGCGACTCGGTCCAAACCACGGTAACCCTGCGAGCGCCCGGCAATGTGGCGCCGCAAAAATCGAAAGGAATGTGTCAGATGTACGAGATCGACCTTAACCTCCCTAAGCAGATCGTCGCTGACGTCCTGTCCAACCACGAGATCCACAGCGTCGCCTTCGTCGGCTGCGGTGCTTCCATGTCCGACCTGTACCCCGCCAAGTACTTCCTGGCCAACAACACGGACAAGCTGAACGTTCAGATCTTCACCGCTAACGAGTTCAACTACGACACGCCCTCCTGGGTCAACGAGCACACCTTCGTGATCACCTGCTCCCTCGGTGGCTCCACGCCCGAGACCGTCGAGGCCAACAAGACCGCCAAGAAGCACAACTGCCCGGTCGTCTCCCTCACCAACAAGGCTGGCTCCGCTCTGACCGTCGACGCCGACCACGTCATCGTTCACGGCTTCCACGCCAACTACGCTGCCAAGTGCGAGAAGCCCGGCTATGCTATCGCTCTTGCTCTCGAGATCCTTCAGCAGACCGAGGGCTATGACCACTACGAGGACATGATCACCGGCCTCACCAACATCTTCGATCTCTGCGAGAACGCCGCTCAGCACTGCAAGAAGCTCGCCAAGAAGTTCGCCGAGGACTTCAAGGACGACAAGATGATCTACTTCATGGCTTCCGGTGCCTCCGAGAAGATGGCTTATTCTCACGCTGCCTTCCTGTTCACCGAGATGCAGTGGATCGACGCCGCCGCCTACAACACCGGCGAGTACTTCCACGGCCCGTTCGAGGTTTCCACCGAGGGTAAGCCCTACGTCTTCTTCATGTCCGATGGTGCTACCCGTCCGATGGACGCCCGCGCCCTCACCTTCCTTGAGCGCATGGGCGCCAAGGTCGCTCTGATCGACTCCAAGGACTACGGCCTGGCTGACGCCGTGCCCGCGAGCGTTGTCACCTACTTCAACCCGCTGCTGCACCTCGCCGTTATGCGCGAGTACGGCAACCAGATCGCCGAGGCCCGTCAGCACCCGCTGACCATGCGTCGCTACATGTGGAAGCTTTCCTACTAATCACAAGTAAGTAGACCTTACGGGTTGATTGAGAGGGGATGGGGTTTGCGCCCCGTCCCCTTTTTGCTCTGGGGAGAGCGTGTCTGTCGCGTCGCAAAGCCCCAGATAAAACCTACCAAAATAAACCTGTCCCTTTTTGGCAGGTGGGAGGAGATGCGTATGATCAAAGCAGTGCTGTTTGACATGGACGGCGTGCTGGTCGATACCGAGTGGTTCTACAACCGTCGTCGCGTGGCGTTTATGGAGGAGAAGGGGTTCCACTTTGATGAGATTCCCGATCTTTCGGGGTCTAACGAGCCGGCCATTTGGGAGGCGCTGGTGCCCGACGATGTTGAGCTGCGCGAGCGCCTGCGCGTGGAGTACAAGCAGGTCTACAGCCCGGACCACCCCGTTCCGTATGCCGAGCTGCTCAACGAGCAGACGGAGCCGGTGATGCGCGCACTGCACGAGCGCGGCGTGAAGTGTGCCATCGCGAGCTCGTCTTATCGTGAGCTCATTGACGAGCTGGTAGAGATTGCCGGTATCGCCGATGTGCTGGACTACACCATCAGCGGTCACGAGTGCAGTGCGTTTAAGCCCGACCCCGAGATCTACCTGCGTGCCATGGAGGCGCTGGGGGTGGAGCCTGCCGAGTGCCTGGTTATCGAGGATTCGCCTTTGGGGATCGAGGCTGGCAAACGTTCCGGCGCCCGCGTCCTGGCACTGCGTCCGCACGAGGGCGTCAACCTCGATCAATCGCGAGCCGATGCCGTTATTGATAATCTGACCGACATTTTGGCCGCTTTGTAGTGTCAATCCGCCGCGAGAAGCACGGGTTCAAACGTTTTTTGCGGTGGACTGGCTCAATTTGGTTTCGATTTTGATCCGTTTGGCTTCGATTCGGACTAAGTGAGTAGACTTTTTGGCGCAGGCCGAGCACAATGCATATCTTCCTTTGTAAAACCGCAGGTCACAGGGGTGGCGGTTTTGGGTGTGCTCGGCAGATCGTAAAAAGTCTACTCACTTGGAATTTTGCCCTTTGGTCGTGGGGGTTGCTGGTCCCGTTTTGGTTGTCGAGGGAGGTTGAATTGAAGTGCCCCCGCACGCTCCATGCTACAATCGCGGGCATGCCCCACAACCACATCTGCCTTCGAAAGGAGCCTACGTGGCGAACGCCATCGATCAGCTCACGGACCGCGTGCTCATGCTCGGCCGCCTCACCATCGTCCGCCGTGCCATTACTGCCGTGGCGGTCACAATTTCTGCCGTCCTCCAGACATTCCTGATCCAGGCGTTCATTCAGCCCGCCGACCTGCTTCCGAGCGGCCTCACCGGCGTTGCGGTCCTGCTCGATCGCGTTACCTCGCTGGGCGGCGTTCACATCGACATTTCGCTCGGTATGCTCGCGCTCAACATCCCCGTGGCGCTCCTATGCTGGAGCGGCATTAGCAAGCGCTTCGTCATCTTCTCGATGATGCAGGTCGTGCTCTCGTCGCTGTTCCTCAACGTCTTTCACTTCGCTCCATTTTTGGGCGACAAGATCATGCTCATCATTTTTGGCGGCGTGGTCTCGGGTCTGGGCGCTGCCATCGCACTTAAATCCGGCGCATCCACCGGCGGCACCGACTTTATCGCGCTGTGGGTTTCCAACCACACGGGCAAGACCATCTGGGGCGTCATCTTTGGTTTCAACTGCTTTATCCTGGCGATCTTTGGCTTTATGTTTGGCTGGGACAAGGCGGCGTATTCCATCGTGTTCCAGTTTATTTCGACCAAGACCATCGACAGTTTCTATCGTCGCTACGATCGCGTGACGCTGCAGATTACGACGCGCAAGGCAGACGAGGTCATGACTGCCTACGTAAACCATTTTCAGCACGGCATTAGCTGCGCCGAGGTCGTCGGCGGATACAGCCGCGAAAAGATGTACCTGCTGAACACCGTTGTTTCGACCTACGAGAGCCAGGACATTATCAAGTTGGTGTGCGACGTTGATCCCGGCGCCGTGATCAACGTGTTCCACACGCTCAACTTTGTGGGCGGCTGGTGGGGCGGTCATGTCGACGAGCCCATGCCCACGGCCGTTCCCGATCCCGACAAGCCCGCACGCATGGCCAGCAGGCAGGCGCGCCTCAGCGAACAGGACAGCCTGCAGCAGGACGACGGCAAGTAGGGTATTGGCATTTTGCCGGTCCTGCGCAACCCATCCGAACGAGCCCCCCGAAAGCCCCGTTGCTTTCGAGGGCTCTCGTTTGCCCAGATAAAACCTACCAAAATGAAGCTGTCGCTTTTTGGTAGGGAGGGTGTATCGTTTTATCAATATGAGGTAACATGAAACTAGACGTTATATACGTATTAGAAATTTAGCTATTTTGATAAGAGTGATCAGATATGCCTGCGCCCAAAAATGCACCGCTTTACCAGCAGATTTATGACGAAATCAAGGATGCGATCGAGAAAGGTGTTTATGCACCCAAGGAGCGTATTCCGTCCGAGCTTGAACTAGCCGAGCAGTACGAGGTGAGCCGTATTACGGTGCGCCGCGCTGTCGAGGAGCTGTGCTCCGATGGTTACCTGGTTAAGCAACAGGGCCGCGGCACCTTTGTCTCCACGCCGCACATCAACCGCCAGTTTCACGCCTCGACGCTGCAGACGTTTACCGCGCTGTGTGCCGGCAACGGCATGAAGGCCGGTGCGCACGTGATCGATCGCCAGATCGTTCCGGCGCGCCAAAACGAGATGGAGTTCTTTGGCCTGCAGAAGGATGCGCTGCTGCTACATATCAAGCGCGTGCGTACGGCCGACGGCGAGCCCATCTTTGAGGAGAACATCTTTGTGCCGTTTGACGCCTACCGTGAGCTGTTGACGGCCGATCTTGAGGACAAGTCGATTTTTGCCGAGGTCGAGCGTGTTGGCGGAACGCCGATTGTCTCGGTTGGCTACCGTACGGTCGAGGCCGTTCGCGCCAATGCCGAGCAGGCGGCCGAGTTGGGCATTGCTCCGCACGATCCACTGCTCAACCTGCGTGCCGGCTTTACCGGTCCCAATGGCGAGCCGGTCCTGATGGGTAAGCAGTACTACGTGGGATCGCGCTACGTTATGGTGATGTAGCTCTAGTTGCGCGGTTTTCCAAACCGCGCAACGGCTCGACGCTGCGCCTTTGGTTCCGCCGTTCTAACGAACGGCGGACCGATCGACGCTGCAAACGCCCCTAAGCGGCAATCTGACGTTCAATCGTCGGTCGCGTACCGAAGTACGCTTCCCTCCTCTTTCACGTCACCTTGCTCGCTTAGGGGCGTTTTCGCTGACTTATGCTCAACCTGCGGAGTTTCCAAGGTAGTCATCGGGGATGCTCTTAAACGACTTGTCATTCAAGAACGTCCCCGATGACTGACCGCAAGAACGTCCCCAATGACTACCCATAGAATGAGCGTGGATAATCTTTCGTTTTTGGCTTGGTGACGGGTTCAAAGTGGGAGATTATCCACGCTCATCCGGAAAGTGCCCAAAAATCCACGCTCGTTCGCCTTGGATTGCGTCGCCCGTGGCCGGCAGCTGCGCGGCACCGGTCCGCGTGGCGGCGTATAATCGGCGGCAGATGATTCTGACGTTAGGAAACCATGACCGATAGCATGCAGCAGATGGCGCTCGACACGCTCGGCGCCTATTTTGGCTACACCTCGTTTCGCCCGGGCCAGGACCGCATGGTCGATGCGATCCTTGCCGGTCGCGATGCGCTGGGCGTTATGCCCACGGGCGCCGGCAAGTCTATCTGCTACCAGGTACCTGCACTTATGCTGCCCGGCATCACCTTTGTGGTGAGCCCGCTGCTGTCGCTTATGGAGGACCAGACCCGCGCGCTGCTCGCGGCGGGTGCGCGCCCCAGCTACCTCAACTCCAGCCTTACGTCGGCTCAGCAAAACACGGTGCTCAAGCGGGCTCGCGAGGGCCGCTACCAGCTTATGTACGTGGCGCCCGAGCGCCTGCTCGAGCCGCGCTTTCTCGCCTTCGCGCAGGAGGCGGCCAGCGAGGGCGGTATCGGTGTGCCGCTCGTGGCGATTGACGAGGCCCACTGCGTAAGCCAGTGGGGCCAGGATTTCCGCCCTGCCTACCTGCAGATTCGCGAGTTTATCGACTCGCTGCCGCAGCGCCCCATCGTAGCGGCCTTTACCGCTACGGCGACCGAGCGCGTGCGCGCCGACATTCAGCAGATGCTCGGCCTGCAAAACCCGGCGACCGTGGTGACGGGCTTCGATCGCAAGAACCTCTACTTTGGTTGCGAGGAGATGGGCGACAAGGCCAAGACCGCGTGGGTGCGCGACTACGTGATCGCGCATTCGAGCGAGAGCGGCATCGTGTATTGCTCCACCCGCAAGACCGTCGATGCGCTGGCAGGCGAGCTTGCCGAGGCACTGGGCCCCAGCGGCATTCGCGTTGGCCGCTACCATGCCGGCATGGACAACGACGCCCGCCGGCAAAGCCAGCGCGCCTTTATCGACGACGATATCCAGGTGATGGTTGCCACCAACGCCTTTGGTATGGGCATCGACAAGCCCAACGTGCGCTACGTGATCCACAACAACGTGCCCGAGAGCATCGAGGCCTACTACCAGGAGGCGGGTCGAGCCGGCCGCGATGGCGACCCGGCGAGCTGCCACTTGCTGTGGAACGGCAACGACTTTCGCATGCGCCGCTTTTTGATTGATCGCGGCGATGCGGCCGACGAGGCGCTCGATGACGAGCAACGCGCGTGGGCGTTCCAGAATCGCTACCGTCTGCTCAGCCAGATGGAGGGCTACTGCAACACTACCGGCTGCCTGCGCGAATACATGCTGCGCTACTTTGGCGACGAGGCCGCGGCCGAGCATGCAGCGGCGGGCACGGACGGCACGGCGGACGAGGCCGAGGGCTGCGGCAACTGCAGCAACTGCCTCACGCAGTTCGAGGTCGAGGACGTCACCGACATGGCTCGCGCCGCCGTGCGCTACGTTGCCACACGCCCCATGCGCTTTGGCAAGTCGCTGATCGCCGACGTGCTCCACGGCGGCAATACCGAGCGCATTCGCCAGATGCACTTGGACGAGGACTGCGGCTATGGTGAGCTGTCGAGCGAATCGGTCGGGCGCATTAAGGACATCATCGGCCAGCTGTGCGGCCGTGGCTACCTGGCCACCTCGCAGGGTCAGTATCCGGTGGTGGGCCTGGGCCCGCGCGCCGGCGAGGTCGAGGACGAGGCCTTTGCCTTTACCATTAAGCGCCGCGCGTCCAAGCGCAAGGCCTCAGCGCGCGCCCGTCGTGCGGTGGACCTGCTGCGCGAGGAAGCCGAGCTGGACCAGCGTCCGCGCGTGGGCGACGACGCCGAGCTGTTCGAGCGTCTGCGGGCACTCCGCAAGGAGATCTCGACCGAGCTCGAGATAGCGCCGTATATGGTCTTCTCCGACAAGGCCCTGCGCGGCATGTGCCGCCTGCGCCCGCAGACGCGCGACGAGCTTATCCAGGTCAACGGTATTGGTGAGAAAAAGGCCGACAGCTTTGGTGAGCAGTTTATGACGGCGATTGAAGAGTTTGAATCCGAGCGCGCACGGGATGGAGCGTAAACTATGGCAACCGAGAGCAAAACAGAGCGTTCCGAGCGCGCCGAGGTGCCCGCCGTGCCGCTGTATCAGCAGGTTATGGACGACCTAAAGGGCGAGATCGCGCGTGGCGTGTACGCATCCGGCTCGCGCATTCCTTCCGAGATGGAGCTCGCGAAGTACTACGGCGTGGGACGCATCACCGTGCGCCGCGCCATCGAGGAGCTGTCGCGCGCGGGGTATCTCAACCGCCAGCAGGGGAGGGGCACGTTCGTGTGCGCGCCCAAGCTCAAGCGCAAGATTGTCCAGAAGGGTGATGTTCAGAGCTTTTCCGAGGGTTGCGCTGCCAACGACATGGTGCCGGGTGCGCGCCTGGTATCGCGCACGGTGGTTGCGGCGACGCGCGAGGACGCGGCGTTCTTTGGCGTAGAGCCCGGCTGCGAGCTTATCGTGGTCGAGCGCGTGCGCACGGCCGACGGCATCCCCGTCATGCTCGAGAACAACGCCTTTGTGCTGGCTGACCATCCCTATCTGCAGACACTTGCCGATAAGGACCTCACCGATAACTCGATCTTTGCGCTCGTTGCCGAGCATTCGGGCCGCGCGCCGCTCAAGTCCGACCCTTGCACCGTGGAGATTGCGCTTGCCGATGCTCAGGCGGCCCCGCTGTTGGAGGTGCCGGTCAGCGAGCCGCTCTTCTATATGGAGGCGTACTTTACCGATGCGGACGAGCGGCCCTTGCTGCTCGGACGCCAAAAGATCGTGGGCTCGCGCTACGTGTTCGACATCTAACGTCCATAGATAGAACAACATAGAACAAGTTTGGTGAAATGACTTCACGAGCGTCGTCGTGCGTGCTATAAATAGGACAACATAGAACGACCGCAGGTACGAGCTGTCGTCGTTCAAAACCGCCACACAAGGAGGAGCATCACCGTGAACGCACGCGATCTGGTTCAGGAAATTATCGAGCGCAAGGGCAAGATTGAGAACGTCTTTTGGATCGCCTGCGGCGGTTCGATGATCGACCTGATGCCGGCCAACGAGCTGCTCAAGCGCGAGGCCACCACGTTTGCCTCGACGGTCTACACGGCGCGCGAGTTTTGCCTGATGGCTCCCAAGAGTCTTGGCGAGAAATCACTCGTCATCGCCTGCAGCCACAGCGGCAATACGCAGGAGGTCGTCGACGGTTGCGAGATGGCGCTGGCAGCCGGCGCCGAGGTCGTGGCCATGACCGACTGCGAGGGCTCCAAGATTGATAACGGCAAGTGGACCACCTGGGTCTATCCGTGGGGCGAAGGCGTGCCGCAGGCCGAGGTTCCGCAAGGCATCGGCGTCCTGATGGCTGCCGAGCTGCTCGACCAGCAGGAGGGTTACGAGGCACTCGCCGACATGTACGCCGGCCTTAAGCAGATGGATGCGCTGTTGCCCGCTGCCCGTGAGAAGGTCAACGCCGAGCTGGGCGATCGCTTTGCCGAGCTCTGCCAGCAGCATAAGTTCTTCTATATCCTGGGTTCCGGCCCCAACTTTAGCCAGACCTACGCCATGGCGATTTGCTCGCTTATGGAGATGCAGTGGCAGCACTGCTGCTACATCCACTCCGGCGAGTATTTCCACGGTCCTTTCGAGGCTACCGAGCCCGGCGTGTTCT